>DAMDKH010000239.1:0-3276 GCA_032099965.1 Microbacterium sp. | reverse complement strand
CGGCGATGAGCGCGACGGCGGCGAGCGCTCCGGCGCCGAGCACGAGCCACAGCAGCGGCGCCTCGCGGTTCATCGCGATGACGGCGGTCCACACCACGGTGCCGGCGGCGGCGAGGATGGTCGGTCCGGCGGCGAGCTTCGCGAGGCGGTGCGCGTCCTCGTGCACGGGGCCGTCGGTCTTCAGCGCCACGAACAGCACGCCGTGCAGGAAGAACAGCAGCAGCGTGGTCACGCCGACGAGGAGCGCGTAGGGGTTGAGCAGCGCGAAGAAGCCCCCGACGTAGATGTGGTCGGCGTTCAGCGCCACGCCCTGCACGATGTTGCCGAAGGCGACGCCCCACAGCAGCGCCGGCACGACCGAGCCGATCACGATCATGCGGTCGAAGCCCTGCTTCCACCGGCGGCTGTCGCGCTGGTGGCGGTACTCGAACGAGACGCCGCGCAGGATGAGCGCGAGGAGGATGAGCAGCAGCGGCAGGTAGAACCCGCTGAACAGCGTGGCGTACCACTCGGGGAACGAGGCGAACAGCACGGCGCCGGCCACGATGACCCAGGTCTCGTTGAGGTCCCACACCGGACCGATGGTGTTGATGACCTGGCGGCGCGAGACGTCGTCCTTGCCGAGGAACGGCAGCGACATGCCGACACCGAAGTCGAACCCGTCGAGCACGAAGTAGCCGATGAAGAAGAACGCGACGATGAAGAACCAGAGTGTTGCGAGATCCATGGTGCTCTCCTTGTCAGTACACGACGGACGGCAGCTGGGCCGTCTCCTCGTGGGGTTCTTCGGTGGTGTCCGGGCCCTTCTGGGCTGCCCGGATGATGAGGCGGATCTCGACGATCGCGAGAGCCGCGTAGATGGCGGTGAACGCGATGAGCGAGATGAGCACGTCGACACCGTTCACGCCCGGCGAGACGCCGTCGCGCGTCGACATGAGTCCGAACACCAGCCACGGCTGACGACCCATCTCGGTGAAGACCCAGCCCATGATGTTGGCGGCGAGCGCGAGCGGGAACGACCAGATCGCGAGCTTCCACATCCACGGTGCGGGCTCGCGCTTGGCGTTCTTGCGGGTGAGCCACAGGCCGATCACGGCGACGAGAGCGGCGGCCATGCCGAGGCCGATCATCCAGCGGAACGCCCAGTAGGTGACCCAGAGGATGGGGGTGAAGTCGGTGATGCCGGTGTCGGCGAAGGTCGTGAGGTACTCGGCGTTGAGGTCGTTGATGCCGTGCACGCAGGCGTCGAGCGAGTGCGTCGACAGCAGCGACAGCAGATAGGGCACGCGGATGGAGAACAGTTCGGAGCTGCCGTCGGGGGTGCCGAGGGTGAAGATGCTGAACGAGGCGTCCGCACCGCAGACCGTGTTGAAGGTCGCCTCCGCTGCGGCCATCTTCATCGGCTGCGCGGCGTACATCGCGAGTCCGAGCTGGTCGCCGGTGAGCACGACGCCGGCGGTCGAGACGATCATCGCCCACAGGCCGAACTTCAGCGAGATGCGCATGGTGTCGAAGTGCTGGCCCCGGGCGAGGTGCCAGGCCGACACCGAGATGACGACGCCGGCGGCGAACATCAGCGCGCCGAAGATGGTGTGCGGGAAGGCGGCGAGCGCCACGGGGTTGGTGAGCAGGGCCCAGAAGTCGGTGAGCTCGGCGCGGTTCGTCTCGGGGTTGTAGACGTAGCCGACGGGGTTCTGCATGAAGGCGTTGGCGGCGATGATGAAGTACGCCGACAGGATGCTGCCGATCGACACGCACCAGATGGTGGCGAGGTGCAGCTTCTGCGGCA
The DNA here is from genome assembly GCA_032099965.1 of Microbacterium sp. Taxonomy (GTDB): domain Bacteria; phylum Actinomycetota; class Actinomycetes; order Actinomycetales; family Microbacteriaceae; genus Microbacterium. The sequence continues at coordinate 1,487 of DAMDKH010000239.1, read as the reverse complement.
GCTTGTCCCAGCCGAAGATCCACAGGCCGATGAACGTCGCCTCGAAGAAGAAGGCCAGGAGCCCCTCGAAGGCCAGCGGGGCACCGAAGACGTCGCCGACGAACCGCGAGTAGTCCGACCAGTTCATGCCGAACTGGAACTCCTGCACGATGCCGGTGACCACGCCCATCGCGAAGTTGATGAGGAAGATCTTGCCGAAGAACCGTGTGAGGTGGAGGTACTGCACCTTGCCGGTGCGCACCCACGCGGTCTGGAAGATCGCCGCCACCAGGGCCATGCCGATCGTCAGCGGCACGAACAGGTAGTGGTAGACGGTCGTCAGACCGAACTGCCATCGAGACAGGACCAGGGGGTCGAGCCATTCCATGGAGCACTCCTCTTCGTCAACCTGCTGCCACGCTAATGAGAGGCCTGTCGCCGCCGTCGGGTCGCAGGCCGTGAATAAAGCGGATGCCGTCTACGCGGCGGTCATCGCCGCCAGACGCAGCTGCACGGTGCAGTCCTCCGGGAGGGACGACGCGCGCACGGCATCCGCGGAGAGCGGCCCGCCGGCTTCGGCGAGCACCCCCTGCATGAGGCCGAGGTGCACGGTGCAGAGCATCGGGCGGTCTTCCGCTCGGCCCGCGGCGTGCGGGCACGGGCTGAGGTCGACGGTCAGCTGCTCGTCATCGACGACGGGCTCGAAGCCGCTCTCCTCCAGGTGTTCGATCAGGGCGTCCAGTTGGTAGGTGGCGTCGCGTCCGAGGGCGGATGCCGTGTCGGGCAGCACTCGGCGCAGCAGGTCTCCGCGGCGCGCGGCGGCGGTCACCTTGTCGCGGGCGATGGGGCTCGACGCATCGGCCGTTCCGGTGGCGGCGCTGTAGAGCGTGCGCGGGCGGCCGCGGGTGGTGCGGTGCTCGGTGGCGGCGATGACGTAGCCGCCCTCGATCAGGCGCTGCAGGTGCTCGCGCACCGTGTTCGGGTGGAGCCCGGTGGCCTCGCAGAGTTCGCCGATGGTGCGCTGCGCGCGCGTCTGCACGAGGTGCAGGAGCTGCACTCGTGAGTACGTGGAGATCGGCCCGCAGACGGGCCCGGCGCTGGCCATGACTCCAGTATGGCCTGACCACACCGGGGCCCGATGCCCCTGGGCCGTGAAAAACCCCTGTTCGCGATAGGGATGTCTGATCCCCGCGATAGCAGCCGTGCATGAGGCGCTCTTCGAGGCGTGCGGCAGTGTCGGATGCCGCGGCTAGCCTTGCTGCATGGCCACCCGTCGACCCGCCCCTCCCGCCTACGTGTGCACCGAGTGCGGGTGGACCACCGCGAAGTGGGTGGGCCGGTGCGGGGAGTGCCAGCAGTGGGGCACGGTGCAGGAGCAGGGGGCGAAGACCGGCATCGTGCAGCGGGTGAGCGCCCTTCCGCCGTCGGCCGACCGCGCGGCGCGGCCGATCACGCAGATCACGACGACCGACGCGCCGCGGCGCACGAGCGGCGTCGGGGAGTTCGAC
>DAMDKH010000238.1:0-3303 GCA_032099965.1 Microbacterium sp. | reverse complement strand
GAGGCGGGGGTCAGGCGTCGCGCGGAGGGTTGTGCATGAATTCGATGCGGATGCCGCTGTCGTCCTCGACGAACGACGCGTAGTACCGCGGGGTGAAGCGCGGGTACTCCTTCGGGGCGCGCACCTCGTTCCAGCCGGCGGCCACGGCCACGGCGTGGAGGCGCTCCACCTCGGCGCGCGACGGCACCGCGAAGGCGAGATGCTGCCACCCCGGCCGTCCGTGCCGATGGGGTCCGGCGTCGTCGTCGCGCGGCGCCATGAGGATGATCTCGGTCTGCCCGTCGCTGTCCCAGGCGAGCGAGTGGTCGTCGCCGTAGCCGGGCGCGTATCCCAGCGCCTCGAGGACGGGGTGGAACTGCGCCCTCCCGCGTTCGAGGTCGACGACGGTGATGCCGAGGTGGTCGAGGAGGGGCATGCGCGGGGCCGTTCTCAGATCTCGATGCCGTGGTCTTCGTCGTTCACGCCGGCGTTGTGGCCGCGCCGCGACTCGTATCCGAGGAACCAGCCGATCCAGGCGATGGCGGCGAGGAGCAGGCCGAGCCAGACGTTCTGGAGGATGAGGCCGAGGACGACCCCGATGACGATGAGCGAACAGGTGACCGAAAGGCGAAGGAGCAGGCGACGCCGCGGTTCGTTCATGCCCTCACTCTAGAACGAGGGCCGATTTCGAGAAAGTTCTTGAAGGTTTTCGCCATGTCTGCGTAGGGTGATCAAAACTGTGACCGCCGGTTCCCCAAGAACTGCCGGTGGGCGCGGTGCAGCGGGGAGGAGCTGTCATGGAGGGTGGTGTTCGGCGTGCCCCGCGGTGGCGATCCTTCGTCGCGATGCTCACCGCCGCCACGCTCGTCACCGTCGGTCTGACCCTCGCCGACTCCCCGCCCGCCGAAGCCGTGGTCGTGCAGTGGGGCACCAACTCGGGCGAGGCGCCGAACTACCAGGCCAACGTCAACGGCGACTTCCTCATGGCGGGCAACGGCGTGCTCGCCTGTTCCGCCACGACCTCGACCACCGCGGGAACGTGCAACGACCTGCACGCCGCATCCAGCACCAACACCGAGAACGTCAACGACAACTTCGTGATGTCGAACAGCAACACGGTGACCGGGTTCACGACCAACTCGTCGAGCGCCACGATCGCTGTCCCGGCCGGATCCACCGTGGTCAAGGCGTTCCTCACCTGGAGCGCCAACACCGGCGCGTTCACCGGCGACACCCGGGTGCTCTGCTCCACCTACTCCGCCGCGCGCGGTGTGGCCACGCTGCCCGCGGGATCGGCGACCGGCTACCTGACGCGCGCCGTGCAGCTGAAGGTGGGTGGCGACGCGATCACGAGCGTGACCCCGCAGAGCGTGCTCGCCGACCCGACCTCGCAGGCCACCGCGCGGTACTACTCCGCCAGCGCCGACGTGACGGCGGCCTTCGCGAACGCCGCGACCGGCGGCAACATCACCGTCTCGGCCGGCAACATCTGGGCCCCCACCGGGGCCGGATGCTACGGCGGCTGGTCGATCACGGTGGTCTACGACTTCGGCACCTACATCCCCGGCAACACGGCATCCGTGCCGCACAACGTCGTCTACTACGAAGGTCACGTGCGCCAGGGGGCATCGGATCCCGACCTCACGGTGGCGTTCAACGGCTTCACCGCCGTGGCGCCGGGCACCCGGGCGGGCTTCACCCTGTTCGAGGGCGACCGCAACATCACCGGCGACACGGCCTCGTACTCGCGCGGCACGTCGACGACGTTCACGGCGATCCCCAACGCGGCGGGGGCGACCAACAACTTCGGGATCGGGCGCGCCGAGGGCTCCACGCGGTATACCGGTACGGGAACGACGGCGTTCACGAACCAGAGCGTCGACGTGGCCACCGCCGCGCTGACCAACGTCGTCGCCGGGGACACCCGCGTCAACCTGCGGCTCGGCACGAGCGGCGACTCCTACCTGCTCCGCAACGCCGTGCTCTCGGTGCCGACGGCGGGACTGCAGATCTCCAAGACCGCAGACGGCACGCGCGACACCCAGTCGCGCGCCGCCGGCGAGCTCGCCACCTTCACCGTGCGCATCACCAACACCGGCGCCGGGACGCTGCGCAACATCGCCGTCGCCGACGACCAGACCGACTGCGCGCGCAGCCTCGGCGCGATCACGCTGGCCCCGCTCGAGTCGACGACGTACACGTGCACCGCGACCGCTCCGTCAGCGACGGGGTACACCTCGACCGCCGACGCCACCGCGTACACCGTGGCCGGCAACTACCTCGCGCAGGACAGCGACAGCACGACCGTGCTGCTCAGCGCGGTGTCGCTCAGCAAGAGCAGCTCGCTCGCGGCCGGCGCCTCCGGTCGGGCGGGCGACGTCGTCACCTACACGTTCGTCGTGACGAACACCGGTCAGGCCCCGCTCACCAACATCGCCGTCTCCGATCCGCTCCCCGGCCTCTCCGCCATCGTCTTCGGCGCGTGGCCCGGCACGGTCGGCACCCTCACCGCCGGGCAGTCCGTGACCGCCACGGCCACGTACACGCTCACGCAGAGCGACGTCGATGCCGGATCGGTCGCCAACACGGCATCCGTCAGCGCCGACGACGACGACGGGGGAGTCAAGCCCCTCGGATCGAGCAACCGGGTCACCCCGCTGGCGTCGTCCCCCGGCATCTCGGTGACCAAGGCCGGTGCCCTCGCATCCGGAGCGACCGGGCGCGTCGGGGATCGCATCACCTACACCTTCACGTTCCGCAACACCGGCAACGTCACCCTCGCCAACGCCTCGCTCGTCGATCCGCTCCCCGGACTCTCACCCCCGGTCGTCACCTGGCCGACCTCGACCGCCGGAGTGCTGCCGGTGGGTCAGACCGCCACCGCCACCGCCACCTACACGATCACCCAGGCGGACGTCGACGCCGGCTCCGTGCGCAACACCGCCACCGTCACCGCCCGCACCCCCTCCGGCACCCTCGCCTCCGGCACCTCCCCGCAGGTGCAGATCGCCACCATCGCCTCCGCCCCCTCGCTCTCGACGACGAAGTCGGGAACGTACACCTCCGGCTCCGGGGGAGTGGGCAGCGTCATCACCTACTCGTTCACGGCCCGCAACACCGGCAACACGACCCTCACCGGCGTCTCGATCGCCGATCCGCTCCCCGGACTCTCCGCGCTGGCGTACACCTGGCCCGGAACCGCTGGCCGCCTCGCCCCCGGCCAGGCCGCGACCGCCACCGCGACGTACACCGTCACCCAGGCCGACGTCGACGCCGGCGCCGTGCGCAACACCGCGGTCGGCACGGCCACCACCCCCGCCGGAG
>DAMDKH010000237.1:0-3325 GCA_032099965.1 Microbacterium sp. | reverse complement strand
CCGGTTCGAGCGCGCGCTCGACGCGGTCGAGGCCCCGGACGAGGCGTTCGACGCGCCCCCCGGACCGGTGCCGGAGGAGCTGCGCGAACGGGCGGAGGCGGTGCTCGGACGCCAGAAGCTGATGATCAGCGGACTGCTCGCCTCTCGGGCCGGCGTCGCTCGCGAACTCGCCGCCCTGCGGCGTGTGCCGGGGCGCCCGGGGGACGACCCGGTGTACCTCGACGTCGAGGGCTGAGCGCCGGTTACGCGGACCGCACCCCGTCGCGATAGTGGGCAGCGAGCACGGATCGCTCGACGCTGGGCCACGGATCGGCCTCCCCCTCAACGTCCGGAGTGCCCCCGTGCTCGAATCCGTCACCTCCAGCGCGCTCATCAGCGCGCTCGACGGGCTGGCCCTGCGTCAGCGCGCCATCGCCGAGAACATCGCGAACGTCAACACCCCCGACTACCACGCCCAGCGCGTGCGGTTCGAGGACGAGCTCCGGTCCGCAGTGGCCGGGGGCGGCGGCACCGTGTCGCCGACCGTCGAACGGTCGCTCGAACCCACGCGCCTCAACGGCAACAACGTCAACCTCGACACCGAGACGCTGTCGAACATCGACACCGTGCTGCGGTTCCAGTTCGCCAGCCAGGCCATCGCCGGCCAGGCCGCGTCGATCACCAAGGCGATCGGGCAGGCCTCGGCATGACCTTCGACGCGATCGGCATCGCCGGCACCGGACTGAACGCCCACCGCAAGTGGCTCGACGCGCTCAGCGACAACATCGCCAACGTCAACACGGCGACCCCCGCGGGGGAGGAGCCGTTCCGCGAGCGCCTCGTCGCCGTGCAGGCGGGGACGGAGAGCCCCGGCGTGTACGTGGCAGGAGTGGTCGAGTCCGACGCGGAGGCGAAGCTCGTGTACGACCCCGAGCATCCCTACGCCGACGCGGACGGCTATGTGCAGTACCCCAACGTCGACCTCGGCGACCAGATGGGCATGCTCATACTCGCGCAGCGCGGCTACGAAGCCAGCGCCGCGGTCGTCGACCGCGCCAAGTCGACCTACGAGTCGGCTCTGCAGATCGGACGCCAGGCATGAGCACCCCCATCGACGCGGTCTCGGCGGCACCGGTGTCGCCGATGTCCGCCCTCTCCTTCGAGTCCGGTGCCGATGCGCCGACGGGCGCGACGTCTGGCGGCGCCTTCGCGACCTCGCTGGCCGGGGCGGTGGAGAACCTGCAGCAGCTGCAGTCCACCTCCAACGGGCTCGCGGTGCAGGCTGTGACCGGCGACCTGCAGGACATCCACCAGGCGATGATCGCCTCGACGCGCGCGTCCGTGACACTCGATCTCGTGGTCGCGGTGCGCGACCGCACCGTCTCGGCGTTCAACGAGATCATGCGGATGCAGGCGTAACCCATGCCGAAGATGCTCTCGTCGTCGTTCGACCGCCTGAAGCAGGTGGTCGCGGGCTTCTCCGTCGCCCAACGCACCATCGCCCTCATCGGCATCGCCCTGCTCGTGATGGGCGCCATCGCGCTCGGCGCCTGGCTCTCGCGTCCGCAGATGAGCCCGCTGTTCACCGGACTCAGCGCCGGCGACGCCTCCGCCGTCGTGGAGCAGCTCAAGTCGGCCGGCGTGCCGTACGAGCTCGCCGAGGGCGGGGCCACCATCCTCGTACCCGACGACCAGGTGTACGCGCAGCGTCTCACGGCGGCCAGCGCCGGACTCCCGGGAGACACCAGCGAGGGCTACACGCTGCTCGACCAGATGGGCGTCACCGCCAGCGAGTTCCAGCAGTCGGTCACCTACAAGCGGGCGATCGAGGGCGAGCTCGCGAGCACGATCGGCGCGATGGACGGGATCTCGACCGCCTCCGTGCAGCTCGCGATCCCCGAGGAGAGCGTCTTCGTCGCGGAGCGCCAGAGTCCCACGGCGTCGGTCTTCGTGAAGACGCGCAACGGCTCGGCCCTCGGCGACGAGAAGATCGAGGCCATCGTGCACCTCACCAGCGCCGCCGTGCCGGGGATGACCCCGGAGGACGTCGCCGTGACCGATCAGAACGGCCGCGTGCTGTCGGCCGTCGGAGCCGGGCTCGTCGGCAGCTCCTCGAAGCAGGCGACGGAGCATGAGGCGAAGGTGGCGGCGTCGGTGAGCCGGATGCTCGACACCATCGTCGGCCCCGGCAACGCGACCGTCTCGGTCTCGGCCGATGTCGCCTCGTCGACGTCGGAGCGGATGGACGAGACGTACTCCGCTCCCGACGGCGAGAACCTCAGCGCGTCGGAGCAGACGAAGACCGAGACGTACACCGGCGGTCAGGGCAGCGGCACCGGCGTGCTGGGCCCCGACAACATCGCGGTGCCGAACGGCGCGGACGGCGACGGCAGCTACGAGTTCGAGGAGACCTCACGCAACAACGCCGTCAACAAGACCACCGAGAAGACGATCACCCCGGCCGGCGAGGTGACGCGGCAGACGGTGAGCATCGCCCTGAACCGTGGGGCCGTGACCGGCGTGACGGCGGCGCAGGTGGAGGCCCTCGTGGCCTCGGCCGCCGGCATCGACGTGGACCGCGGCGACGAGATCGCCGTCGAGTTCGTGGAGTTCAGCGAATCGGCCGCCGCGACGGCGCAGACCGCGCTGCAGGCAGCCGAGGAGGAGCGCGCGGCCGCCGCGCAGCAGGAAATCCTCCGCGCGGCGATCATCGGCGGCTCCGTGCTGCTCGCGGTCATCGTGCTCGTGGTGTTCCTCGCCCTGCGCCGACGGATGAAGCGGCGGGTCCTCTACACCGACGACGGTCCGATCGAATACCTCGCGACCCTCTCTGAGGACGAGGAGCAGAAGCTCAAGTCGCTCAAGGGTCTCGCCGACCCGATGGCGGTCTCGGCCTCGGCGCCGACCAAGGTGCTGCCGACGGCGGTGTACGACCTCGACGACGAGCCGGAGCCCGACAAGGTGCTCGTGGAACGCCGGCGGCGGGAGATCGACGACCTCGCCGCCCGTGAGCCGCAGACCACCGCGAGCGCGCTCGCGAGCATGATGGACGAGGCCAGGGCATGAGCCTGCTGGGCGGGCTCGTGGACGAGCAGGACGACACGGTGGAGATCTCGACCCCCGCGCCCGCGCCGGTCGCGCCGGAGATGAGCGGGCTGCGCAAGGCCGCCATCGTGCTCATGAACATGGATCGTGCCGCGAGCGCCGAGGTGCTGCGCCACCTCGGCGAGGAGCGAGCCGAGATGCTCGCCGCGGAGCTCACGCAGCTCGGCGGTGTCGACCTCGCGGCCACCGCGCGGGCTCTCGCGGACTTCCGTCGCATCGCCGTGGGCGGGGCCGTGCCGTC
>DAMDKH010000236.1:0-3336 GCA_032099965.1 Microbacterium sp. | reverse complement strand
CTCGCGTTCGAAGACGCCGAGGACCCGCAGGCCGTCGAGCTCCAGCAGCTGCTGCGCTCCGACGACGCCCGCACGTTCACCACCCGCACCACGGGGCTCGAGCCGCAGCATCCGCTCTTCGCCGCCGTCGAGGAGATCGTGGCCGCACGTCAGGACGCCCTGCGCACGCTCTGACATCGCGCCGTCCGTCGAACGCCCCCGCCCCGCTACGATCGGGACGGGGGCGTTCTCGACACAGCGACGTGGGGAGGCAGCATGCACGACTACGCGGTGATCGGCGCGGGCCCGTCCGGGCTGGCGGCGGCGCGGGCACTGACCCGCCGCGGCATCCGCGTCGACGGCTACGAGGCCTCGCACGGGGTCGGTGGCCTCTGGGACATCACGAACCCGCGCAGCACGATGTACGAGTCGGCGCACCTCATCTCGTCGCGCACCACCACCGAGTTCCGCGAGTTCCCGATGCGCTCGCGCGTCGACTACCCGGGCCACCGCGAGCTGCGCGAGTACTTCCGCTCCTACGCCACGCACTTCGGCCTCACCGCGCTGTTCCGCTTCGACAGCCGCGTCACCCGCCTCGAACCGCGCGACGGCGGATGGGATCTCACCGCGGCCGGACCGCACGGCGAGGAGACCCGTCGGTACCGCGGCGTGGTGATCGCCACCGGCACGCTCGCGGAGCCGCAGATGCCCGACTTCCCCGGCACCTTCACCGGCGAACTCCGCCACACGAGCACCTACTCCACCGGCACCGAGCTGAGCGGCAGGCACGTGCTGATCATCGGCGCGGGCAATTCGGGCTGCGACATCGCCGTGGATGCGGTGCACCATGCCGCCTCCGTCGACCTGAGCGTGCGCCGCGGCTCCCACTTCGTGCCGCGGTACCTGTTCGGTCGTCCCAGCGACACCATCGGCCGGGGCAGGCCCCTGCCGCCGCGGCTGAAGCAGGCGGTCGACACCCGGGTACTGCGGGCCTTCACGGGCGATCCCTCGCGCTTCGGGTTCCCCCGGCCCGACCACCGCCTCTACGAGTCGCATCCCATCGTGAACACCCGGGTGCTCGACCACCTCGGCCAGGGCGACCTCCGCATCCGCCCCGACGTCGAGCGTTTCGACGGGGCGCAGGTGCGGTTCCGCGACGGCTCGGACGGAACATACGACCTCGTGCTGCTCGCCACCGGGTACCGGCTCCACTACCCCTTCGTCGATGCCGAGCATCTCGCCTGGCGCGGTGCGGCGCCGCAGCTCTTCCTGAACGTCTTCCCCGCCGCGTTCAACGGCCTCTACGTGCTGGGCATGATCGAGGCATCGGGCATCGGCTGGCAGGGGCGTGCCGAGCAGGCGGAACTGCTGGCCGCGTACCTGCACGCGGTCGAGAACGCCCCCGATCGGGCGGCGCGGTTCCGCGAGCGCGTCGTCGGTCGACCATGGCCCGATCTCACGGGCGGCTATCGGTACGTGGCCCTGCCGCGGATGGCGCACTACGTCAACAAGGACGCCTACCGTCGGGCGCTGCGTCGGGAGCAGGCCGCTCTCGACGCCTCCACCGAGCATCCGCCCGCGGCCGCTCCCAGGCGACGGGCGTAGCGTGGGATCGTGCAGAAGAAGCGTCGCCGCCGCGTCCTGAGAGGGGTCCTCTGGGGCCTGCTCATCGTCCTCGTCGTCGGGGCGGGCGGCATCGTCGCCTGGAGCCAGATCGGGGTCATGGCGGCGGAGAAGGATCCGCTGGCCGACGTCCGGGCGAACACGGCGATCACGGTCGACGACGCCCCCGAGGGCATCGTGATGTCGCCCGCCGACGGCGACAGCGAGATCGGGCTGGTGTTCATCCCCGGCGCGAAGGTCGATCCGTGGGCGTACGCGGCGGTGCTGCAGGGCGTCGTCGAAGAGGGCACGACCGTGGTCATCACCCGGCCGTGGCTGAACCTCGCGTTCTTCGATCCGCGCCCCCTCGACGCGTTCACCTCCGCCGCCCCCGACATCGACACCTGGGCGGTGGGCGGTCACTCCCTCGGCGGCGTGCGCGCCTGCCAGCTGGCGGCGGATGCCGATGCGCTCGTGCTCTTCGGGTCGTACTGCGCGACCGACCTCTCCGCCCAGGACCTCGCCGTGCTCAGCCTCGGCGGCTCGGAGGACGGCCTGTCCACCCCCGACAAGATCGCGGCGGCCCGCGACGAGCTCCCCGCGGACTCCGAGCTCGTCGAGATCGAGGGCGCCGCCCACGCCTCGTTCGGGGACTACGGCTCTCAGGCCGGCGACGGCACGCCGACGATCTCCGACGAGCGGATGCACGCGACCGTTACCGACCTGCTCGGCCGGTTCCTCACGGCCACCGCCTCCGACCGCTGATCGCCGGTGATCAGCCGATGCGCGCGATGAGCGCGTCGAGGTCCATCCCGTAGTCGATCCGCACGACGGGCAGCGCCAGCTTGTCGGTGCCGATGCCCACGAACCCCGGCTCGATCGTGCGCGCCATCTCGAAGCCGGCCTGGGCGACGCCCTGCTTCGCGGTGTCGTCGAAGTGGCCGAACGGATACGCGACCACCTCGCGCACCCCGAGCACGTCGGCGGACGCGTTCAGGTCGGCGGCGATCTCGTCCGGCGTGGCGTTGACCATCATCCCCCGCCCGTTCGCGCCCGGCTTGTGCATGTCGTTCGTGTGGGAGCGTCGCAGCACATACGGCGACGGCGCCGGATCCTGCCGGTGGGCCGTGATCATGAACGACGTGGCCAGCACGTGGTGCCGGTCGATGACGGGCACGGCGAGGTCGAACCACGTCTGGTCGGCGTCGTCGTCTGTGACGATCACCGACCGCTCAGGGAGCGAGAGCCGGCCGTCGATGAACGCGCTCAGCTCCTCCCAGGTGGGCAGGTAGAAGCCGGTCGTCGCGATGTGCTCCATGTGGGCGTCGAAGTCGCCGATGTAGGCGTAGTTGCCGCGCAACCACCCCGACTCCCCCGCGGGGTCGGCCGTGAACTGGTGGTACATGAGGATCGGGACGCGCACGTCGGCGGCGGCGTTCGCCTCCGGGGTGACCCATGCCGCGTGCAGCTCCTGCTCCGCACCCGTGCAGGCGACGACGTCGGCCCCGTTGATGCGCGCGGCCGTCGTGAGCGCAGCGGCATCCTCCGCGCTCGTGTACCACCCGGCGAACACCCCACCTGGCCGCTCGGGGATCGGCAGCCCCCGGTAGAGCGTGCCCTCCGACTGCAGCAGCATGTCGAGAGCGATGCCCTCGCCGAGGAACGACACGGCGCATCCGTGCGGGTCGCCCGAGTCGGCCACCAGCTGTTGCGCCGGCGTGAGCGGCCGCTCGCGCACGCCCTCGGCCGCACGAG
>DAMDKH010000235.1:0-3351 GCA_032099965.1 Microbacterium sp. | reverse complement strand
CAGGCACTTGACCCGCACCGGCATGCCGCCGGCGGACACTCCGTCGATCTCCGGCACCTCGCCGAAGAGGGCACGGTCGGCCAGGTACGCCTCGTGCGCCCGGCGGTACGCCAGCGCGACCTCCTCGTCGGCGAGCATCGCCGCGAGCTCGGGCATGACCTGCGTGGCCTCGAGGGTCGACATCGCCGCCGTCGCCGCCGGGTGGGTCAGGTAGTAGAACGTGGGGAACGGCGTCCCGTCGGGCAGCCGCGGAGTCGTGGAGACGACCGTCGGGTTGCCGCACGAGCAGCGCGCGGCGATGCCGACGACACCGCGGACGGGCCGTCCGAGCTGCGTCGAGACGACCGACAGCTCAGCGGGCGTGGGGGCGGGGAACGGCGGGGTGGTCACCCCTCCAGCGTACGGGAGGGGGCCGAGAGGATGCTCGACGCCGGGCTCAGGGGGCGACGGCGGCGGTGTCGCTGAGGCCGCTGGAGGTGAGGGTGCGCAGCAGCTGCGGCATCCAGTCGGCCGGACGCTCCTCGAGGGTGTCGCTGACCGGCTCCTGCTCGCGCGGAAGCGCCGCGGGATCGAGGTCATCGTCGACGAGGTAGACGACCTCGCCGGGCTTGACGTAGTAAAGGCGCTCGCGCGCCTGGGTGGTGATGTACGCCGGGTCCTGCCAGCGGTCGCGCTCGCGCTCGAGCTCGTCGATGCGATCCTGACCGACCTGCACCGAGGCCTCGAGCGCGGCGATCTTCTGGCGCTGATCGATGAAAGTGCCGATCGTCGGCACCAGCACCCACGCCCCGAGCACGACGAGCGACAGCATGATCACCGAGAACGCGGAGAGCCGGATGCCCGAAGCCCACTCGCGCACGTCGACACGAGGCGCGGCGGAGCGAGGACGCCGCTCACGGGCGTGCGCAGCCCGCGGAGGAGTGCCGCCTGCGGCCGACGGGGACGACGAAGGAGGAGCCGGTCGTCGTGCCACGGCTCCCCCTTCGTCGGTGTCTCTGGTGCGGTCAGGCCTGGTAGCGCGGGAAGGCGGAGCGACCCGCGAAGACGGCGGCGTCGCCGAGCTCCTCCTCGATGCGCAGGAGCTGGTTGTACTTCGCGACACGCTCGCTGCGCGCCGGTGCACCCGCCTTGATCTGACCCGCGTTCGTCGCGACGACGAGGTCGGCGATGGTCGTGTCCTCGGTCTCGCCCGAACGGTGCGACAGCATCGCGGTGTAGCCGGAACGCTGTGCGAGGCTCACGGCGTCGAAGGTCTCGGTCAGCGTGCCGATCTGGTTGACCTTGACCAGGAGCGAGTTCGCGACACCGCGCGAGATGCCGTCCGCCAGGCGGCTCGGGTTGGTGACGAACAGGTCGTCTCCGACGAGCTGCACCTTGGAGCCGAGCGCCTCGGTGAGGTGCTTCCAGTTGTCCCAGTCGTCTTCGGCGAGGGCATCCTCGATCGTCACGATCGGGAAGTCGTTCACCAGGCCCACGTAGTACTCGGTGAGCTCTTCGGCGTTCCAGTCCTTGTTGTCGAGACGGTAGACGCCGTCGGAGAAGAACTCCGTCGCGGCCACGTCGAGACCGAGGGCGATGTCGCGTCCCGGCGTGAAGCCGGCCTTCTCGATGGCCTTGACGAGGAAGTCGAGTCCCTCACGGTTGCTGGGCAGGTCGGGGGCGAAGCCGCCCTCGTCGCCGAGGCCCGTGGCGTAGCCGGCGGCCTTCAGCTCGCTCCGCAGCACGTGGTAGGTCTCGACACCCCAGCGCAGCGACTCGGAGTAGCTCTCGGCGCCGATCGGGGCGAGGAAGAACTCCTGCATGTCGATGCCGTTGTCGGCGTGCTCGCCGCCGTTGATGACGTTGAACAGCGGAACGGGCAGCACGTGCGCGTTGGGTCCGCCGAGGTAGCGGAACAGCGGCAGGTCGGCGGAGTCGGCGGCCGCCTTCGCGACGGCGAGGCTGACGCCGAGGATGGCGTTGGCGCCCACGCGCTTCTTGTTCTCGGTGCCGTCGACCTCGATGAGGATCTCGTCGACGATGCGCTGCTCGCTCGCCTCGACACCCTCGAGAGCCGGGCCGAGCTCATCGATGACCGCTTCGACGGCCTTGCGCACGCCCTTGCCGCCGTAGCGGCTCTTGTCGCCGTCACGCAGCTCGTACGCCTCGAATGCACCGGTCGATGCCCCGGAGGGGACGGCCGCGCGCTGCACGATGCCGTCGTCGAGGAGCACCTCCACCTCGACGGTCGGGTTTCCGCGCGAGTCGAGAATCTCGCGTGCGCCTACAGCCTCGATCAGTGCCACTGATGTGCTCCTTGCTCAGGGGGAAAGTGTGTGGAGCGTCGTCGATCCGTCGCCCAGTCTAGCCCGCCGCACCCTCTCCGCCAGGGCGGGAACCGGGGGCGACGACGAGGGCGAGGGCGAACCCGTCCCACCCCTTGGTCCCGACGGTCTGCAAGGCGGTGGCGTCGAAGCGCGGATCCTCCCCGAGCATCCGCAGCGCGTCGCGTGTGCCGACGACCTTCGGGTCCGCCGAGTCGTCGCGGACGATCTCCCCCTCACGGCCGATGTTGTCGAGGACCACGACCGTCCCGGCATGTCCGAGCCTCGCCGCCCAGTCCAGGTAGACGGTGTTCGACTCCTTGTCGGCGTCGATGAAGACGAGGTCGAAGCCCCCCACGAGAGTCGGGAGCACGTCGACCCCGCGCCCGATGCGGATGTCGACCCGCTCCCCCACGCCCGCTGCGTCGATGCTGCTGCGGGCGACGGCGGCGTTGTCGGCCTCGGCCTCGATCGTCACCACCCGGCCCTCCGCCCCCACGGCGCGAGCCATCCAGATCGTCGAGTACCCGCCCAGTGTGCCGATCTCCAGCACCCGCCTGGCGCCGCTCAGACGCACCAGGAGGTTCAGCAGCTTGCCGCCGACCGCGGCCACCTCGATCTCGGGCATCCCCGCACTGCGCTGCGCCGCCAGTGCCGCATTCAGGGCCTCGTCGCGACCGATCAGGGTGTCGGCGAGGAAGGCGTCGGCGGCGGACCAGGCGGCGGGGGTCGGTTCCATGACCTCAGCCAACCCGGGCTCCGTCACGGCGTCAAGGGGCGTGACAGGGCCCGGGTCGGGCGGGATCCCGGATCAGCGACGGTGGGCGACGGCGGTGGCCAACACGCCGGCGGCGGTCGCGGCGTCGTCGACGGTGACCACGAAACGGCGGCCCCCGGTGCGGGTGACCTCGAGCGCCTCGCCCCGGCGGAGCACGACACCCGACCGGCCGTCGAGCCCGTGACGGACTCCCCATCCCCCGAACTCGGCGAACGGGTCGACCTCGATCGCGCGCGCGGCGACGATGTCGGCGACGGGGATCTCGATGCG
>DAMDKH010000234.1:0-3352 GCA_032099965.1 Microbacterium sp. | reverse complement strand
GTGGCTGCAGGACCGCGCCGAGGTCGCCGAAGTCTTCTACCCGGGGCTCGACGGCGATCCGCGCGGCCTGCTCGGGCGTCAGATGCGCGGCACCGGCGCGATGATCGCGATGCGGCTGCGCGGGGGGTACGCCGCCGCGTCCGCCGTCGCATCGGCGACCTCGCTGTTCACGCACGCGGTGTCGCTCGGCGGGGTCGACTCGCTCATCCAGCATCCCGCCGCGCTGACGCACCGTCCGGTGCCGGCCGATGCCCGCCCGGCCGCCGACGTGCTGCGGCTCTCGATCGGTCTCGAGCACGTCGACGACCTCATCGCCGACCTCTCCGGTGCCTTCGCCGCTGCCGCCGCCGTCGTGGGTGATGCCGGTACCCGTGCCGCGACCCCGGTCGGGACGCGCGCGGAGGGCCTCGTCAGAGCTTCGGAAGGGTGACCGTGCCGGTCGCGATGCTCTGCGTGGGCATCCGGTCGCGGTTGTAGGTGATGTCGGTGTAGCCGTGGGGCGTGGGCTGGCCGGCCTCGTCGAGGCTCACGAACACGATCTTCTCGATCGTGAGGATGCGTTTGCGCGTGATCATGTTGCGCGCGATCGCCCGCATGGTCAGCGAGGTGCGGCCGAAGTGCGTGGCCGTGAGCCCGATCTCGATGAGGTCGCCCTGCACCGCCGACGCCTCGAAGTTGATCTCCGAGATGAGCTTCGTCACGGCGCGGTAGTTGCCGAGCTGCACGATCGCGTAGATCGCCGCTTCCTCGTCGATCCACTTCAGCAGGCTGCCGCCGAACAGCGAACCGTTCGCGTTCAGGTCCTCCGGCCGCACCCACTTGCGCGTGCGGAACGTGATGCCGTCTTCGGACCAGGGGTTCTCTTCGTGGGTCGCCATGCCTCCAGCCTAAGAACCCCGTGAGTCGCGGAGGTTACGATCCGCGGCCCGCTACAGCGCCGCGGTCACCCCGGGCAGGAGCTTCGAGAGGATGCCCGCCAGCTGGCCCCGTTCCTCCGGAGTGAGCGGATCGAGCACGAGTTCGCGGATCTGCTCGACGTGCACGGGCGCGGCTCCGCGCAGCACGTCGCGACCCGCGGGTGTGAGGGTGGCCGTGAGGGTGCGCTTGTCGCGGTTGCACGAGGTGCGCTGCACCCAGCCCCGCGCCTCCAGCGAGTCGAGTGCGTGGCTGAGGCGGGAGCGGCTGAGGCCGGCGATGCGGGCGAGCTCGGTCATGGTCGTCGCGCCGCCGTCGACCTGCCCCGAGAGCATGATGAGGATGGCGTAGCGGGCGTGGTTGAGCCCCACCTCGTCCTTCAACGCCCGGTCGAGCACCTGCGGCAGCAGCTGCACGAACCGGATGACGGGGAGCCACGCCGCCATCTCGTCGTCGTCGAGGCGGCGGGGATGCCGCTCGTCCGTGCCGAGGGCGGTCATGGTCACGCCGCCGAGAGGTCGATGGTGTGCGCGGTGTGGTCGCGCTTGGCCTCGAGGTAGCGCGCGTTCGCGGCCGAGAGGTGCACCCCGGTGGGGACGTGCTCGGTGACCTCGATGCCGAGGGCCTCGAGCTGCCGCGCCTTGTCGGGATTGTTGCTGAGCAGACGGATGCTCTGCGCACCGACCGCGGCGAGCATCTGGGCGGCGACGGTGTAGTCGCGCTCGTCCTCGCCACGACCGAGGGCGAGGTTGGCCTCGTAGGTGTCGAGACCGGCGTCCTGCAGGGCGTAGGCGTCGAGCTTGGCGTACAGGCCGATGCCGCGCCCCTCCTGGCGGAGGTAGAGCAGGAAGCCGCCCTCGTCGGCGATGCGCTCGACGGCCTCGCGCAGCTGTGGGCCGCAGTCGCAGCGCTGCGACCCGAAGACGTCGCCGGTGAGGCATTCGCTGTGCGGGCGCACGAGCGGAGCCTTCCCGCCGGTGGCGGCGCGTTCGAGGGCGCTCCGCCAGTCGCCGAGACCGAGGAGGAGGTGCTCGCGGGCGTCGACGAGCCCGTCGAAGGTGACGACGTCGGCGGTCGTCGCGTAGCCGTCGGCGAACTCCATCGGCACGCGCACGCGGGTGCGCTCGGCAGCCGTCGGCACGGCCGTTGAACTTTCAATCATGTCGACTGCAACGCCCGCCGCCGGGTTCTATTCCCGGGGTGCCGGCGGAGCATCCGATGCATCGGACGGGCGACTCTCGTCGGACGCCGCCGGTCGCCCGTCGCGACGCCGCCGCACCAGCTTCAGCTCGCTGGCCAGGATGCCGAGCACCACGAGGCCGCCGCCGACGAGGGCGAGGGCGGGAAGACGCTCGCCCGCCAGGCGCCCGACCACTCCCGCCCACACCGGCTCGCCCGCGTAGATGATGGTGGCGCGGGTGGGCGACACCGACTTCTGCGCCCAGTTCATCGTGAGCTGGATGAGGCAGCTGGCGGCGCCGAGACCGACCCCGCAGGCGACCCACACCCACGAGAACTCCGGCACCTGCTCGCCGACGACGGGCATCGTCAGCAGCCCCAGCACGCCCGCGGTGAGCAGCTGCACGACGGTGATGCGGCCCAGGTCGATGCGGCCGGCGAACACGCTGATGAGGATGATCTCGGCCGCGATCGGCAGCGTGCTGATCATGGTCGCGATCTCGCCGACGCCGAGGGTCAGCGAGAAGGCGTCCGGTCCGGCGATGAGCACGAGTCCCACGAACGCGAGCCCCGCGCCGACGAACGCCATCGCCGGAGGACGACGGCGGAACACGGCCCACTGCGCCAGGGGTACGAGCGGCACGTACATCGCGGTGATGAAGGCGGAGGTGCTCGAATCGATGGTCTGCAGCCCGAACGACTGCAGCCCGTAGCCGAGGTGGATCATGACGCCGATGGCGGCACCGGCCCCGAGGTCGCGCCAGCGGATGCCGCGCAGCGCGCGCCGGAAGATCAGCGCACTGATGAGCCCGGCCACGAGGAAGCGGAGTCCCACGAAGAACCAGGGTCCCGAGTACTGCATCGCCCAGTGCACCAGCAGGAACGTGCTGCCCCAGACCGCGGTGATCGCGAGCAGCGCGGCCTCCTGAGGGCGGAGGCGCATCCAGCGGAGACGTGCGGGCATGGGGGCCCTTTCTCGAACGGCTGCCTCGTCGAGGATATCGCCGCCGCCGACATCGACGACGCGCGGGTGACGGGGGATGACGCGGCGACGGGGGATGACGCGGGTGACGGGGGATGCCGGCGGTAGCCTCGCACCATGGGTGACAACTTCGTCGGACCGGACCAGCTGCGGGCGCTGCAGGCGGGCGACCGCCCCGTGCGGCTGATCGACGTGCGGTGGCGACTGCCGCAGCCGGACGGCCGCGCCGACCACCGCGCCGGGCATCTCCCCGGCGCCGTCTACGTGCCGCTCGAC
>DAMDKH010000233.1:0-3364 GCA_032099965.1 Microbacterium sp. | reverse complement strand
CCGCTCGTCGACGTCGCCGTCCGCGTCCTGCCGGACAGGGCCAGGGCGGACCGGTCGGCGGCGGCGCACGACAGGGCGGCCAGAGCCGCCAGGGCGGGCGTGGTCAGGGCCGCTGAGGCCCGCCCACCTGCACCATCCTCACGACCCCGAGGTCGCGCTCCGCACGGCGCGCAGGACCTCGGGGTCGCTGCATCCCGCGACGAAACCGTCGAGCCGACGCCGGATCTCGAAGCCGAGCACCTTCTCGCCGACCCGCTCCGCCAGCGGCGCGAGCCACCGGGGACGGCAGCGGAAGTTGTACTTCCAGGTGGCGATCGTGCCTGTGCCGTCGGGCGACGGGGCGAAGCGCCAGCCGCCACCCATCTTCTCGAAGAACCAGGGGCCGCTCTCCATCACCATGCCCACGTTCGTGGGCGGCGCGTACGAGACGTAGCTGCTCACCATCGACAACCCGAATCGCTGACGGGTGAGCGTGCGCACGCCCTTCGCGGGTGCCTGCGCACCGTCGAGGAAGTGCTGCTCGCTGATGAAGCGGTCCCAGCGACGCCGGATGGCTCCCGTGGTCTGCGACACGGCGAAGGCCGTCTCGGGAGAGACGGGAACGAACGCCTGGGCGCTGACCACGGGCATGCGGATGCCGGTCCCGAGGTCAGCGGGTGGGGTACGAACGCTCCGGCGACCCGGTGTAGAGCTGCTGCGGGCGACCGATCTTCGTCTGCGGGTCGTTCTGCAGCTCGCGCCACTGCGCCAGCCAGCCGGGCAGGCGGCCGATGGCGAAGAGCACCGTGAACATGCGGGTGGGGAAGCCCATCGCCTTGTAGATCACGCCGGTGTAGAAGTCGACGTTCGGGTACAGACGACGCTCGCGGAAGTAGTCGTCGGCGAGGGCGATCTCCTCGAGCTCCTTGGCGAGGTCGAGGAGAGGATCGGTGACGCCCAGCGAGGCGAGCACCTCGTCGGCGGCGTCCTTGACGAGCTTGGCGCGCGGGTCATAGTTCTTGTACACCCGGTGCCCGAAGCCCATCAGCTTCACGCCCTCTTCCTTGTTCTTCACCCGCTCGACGAAGCGCGACACGCTCTGGCCCGAGTCGCGGATCTGCCCGAGCATGGTCAGCACCGCCTCGTTGGCCCCACCGTGCAGCGGACCCGAGAGGGCCTGGATCCCGGCCGAGATCGACGCGAACTGGTTGGCGCCGGTCGAGCCGACCAGGCGCACGGTCGAGGTCGAGGCGTTCTGCTCGTGGTCCTCGTGGAGGATCAGCAGCAGCTCGAGCGCCTTCGACATGACCGGGTTGATCTCGTACGGCTCGGAGTTGACGCCGAAGTTGAGCTTGAGGAAGTTCTCGACGAAGCCGAGCGAGTTGTCGGGGTAGAGGAACGCCTGGCCGACGCTCTTCTTGTGCGCGTACGCGGCGATGACGGGCAGCTTGGCGAGCATGCGGATCGTGTTGATCTCGACGTGCTCGGGGTTGTGCGGGTCGGTCTGGCCCTCGTAGTAGGTCGACAGCGCGGCCACGGCCGACGAGAGGACCGACATCGGGTGCGCGGTGTGCGGCAGCGCCGAGAAGAAGTGCTTGAGGTCTTCGTGCAGAAGGGTGTGCCGACGGATCTTCTCGTCGAACTCGGCGAGCTCGCTCTCGCTGGGCAGTTCGCCGTAGATCAGCAGCCACGCCACCTCGAGGTAGCTGGTGCGTCCGGCGAGCTGTTCGATCGGGTAACCGCGGTAGCGCAGGATGCCCTTGTCGCCGTCGATGAACGTGATGTCGGACTTCGTCGAGGCCGTGTTGACGAACCCGTAGTCCAGCCCGGTGTAGCCGGTCTGCCGCGTCAGCGTCGAGAAGTCGATGCTGTTGTGGCCCGCAGTGCCCTGCAGGAGCGGGAATTCGGCGGTCGTGTCACCGATCGTCAGCTTCGCCGTGGCCTGCTGGTCTGCCGCTGCACTCACGCGGACCTCCTTGGGGTTTCTGCCCGTAGTCTGTCTCGTCTCACTCCCCGCGCGCCGGTCGTCTGGGGAGAGCCGGTGCTGCTCGGAGCGGGCGATCGCACGGCGCACAGCGCCAGACCGGATCACGGCCGAATCGCTCCTACAGCCTAGTGGCCCGGCACGCCTACTGTCGCATCCGCCAAACGGACGCGCCCGCTGGTCATGATTCCTACAGAAGGTCGGCCGTCATACCGCGCTCAGGCGACGGGCCGCCTCGGCGACGCGCTCGGTGGGAGCGGTGAGGGCGAGACGCACGTGGGCGTTCCCCGCTTCGCCGTAGAACGGTCCGGGCCCGGCGAGGATGCCCTGCGCGGCGAGCCGCGCCATCGACTCCCAGGCGTCGCGCCCCTCGGTCGCCCAGAGGTAGAGGCCGGCCTCCGACCGCTCGACACGGAAGCCCGCCGCCTCGAGTGCGGGACGCAGGAGGCCGCGACGCTCGCGGTAGAGCTCCTTCTGCGCAGTGACGTGCGCATCGTCGCCGAGCGCCACGGCCATCGCGTGCTGGACGGGGGCGGGAGGCATGAGACCCAGATGCTTACGGGCGGCGAGGAGACCGTCGACCAGGCGCGCGCATCCGGCCACGAAGGCCGCCCGGTAGCCGGCGAGATTGGACTGCTTGCTCAGGGAGTACACGCTCAGCAGGTTCGCGCGGCTTCCGCCCGTCACCCGCGGGTCGAGGATCGACGGGATGGGCTCGGTGGCCCACCGGCCGTCCCAGCCCAGCTCGGCATAGCACTCGTCGCTCGCCAGCACGGCCCCCAGCTCACGGGCGCGACGGACGGCGACCGCCAGTTCGTCGACCGTCCAGGTGCGGCCGTCGGGGTTGCCCGGCGAGTTGATCCAGATGAGCTTGGTGCCCTCCGGCCAGCGGGCCGGGTCGTCCGCGCGGAACGGCGTGGCACCGACCACGCGGGCGCCCACCTCGTAGGTCGGGTACGCGATCTCGGGGTGCACCACGACATCTCCCGCGCCCAGCCCGAGCAGGGTCGGCAGAAGGGCGACGAACTCCTTCGAGCCGATCGTCGGAAGCACGTTCGCCGTCGTGAGGTCGTCGACGCCGCGGCGGCGCGCATACCAGGAGACGATGGCTTCGCGCAGCTCGGGAGTGCCCACGGTCTGCGGGTAGGCGTGGGCGTCGGTCGCCTCGGCCAGGGCGCGCCGGACGATCTCGGGCGTGGGGTCGACCGGCGAGCCGACGGAGAGGTCGACGAGACCACCGGGATGCGCAGCGGCGCGCTCACGGAACGGGACGACCGCATCCCACGGGTAGTCGTCGAGGTCGAGCACGCTCACGGCTACTCCCCCTGGGGCGGGAGGGCGGCGACGATGGGGTGGTCGTGCGCGATCACGCCGACCTTCGCCGCACCACCGGGCGAACCG
>DAMDKH010000232.1:0-3386 GCA_032099965.1 Microbacterium sp. | reverse complement strand
CAGGGAGTGACCCCGCGCGCGGCGGCCGCACCGCCGCGCGCTCACCGGCCGTGCGGGTCCGTGCGGTTCAGCGCGGCGACCACCTCGGGGTAGTCGCCCCGGGCTTCACCGTGGCGGAGGAACTCCACCCGCTCGACGAGGATCTCCGGGGCGTCCGGATGCGTCTCGAGCAGCTCCATCACCTCCGCCACGAAGTCGTCCAGGGGCATCGCCGCCGTGTTCTCGGCATGCCCGGGCAGGAGGTCGGTCTGCACCGCCGGGGGGACCAGCTCCGTCACCGACACCCCCGTGCCCGCGAACTGCAGGCGCAGCGATTCGCTGAGCATGTGGATCGCCGCCTTGGTGGCGTTGTAGGTCGGCGTGGCGCGCAGGGGCGCGAAGGCGAGGCCCGATGAGACGGTCATGATCGTGGCGGCCGGTCGGGACTGCAGGTGCGGGCTGAGGGCGGCGATGAGGCGGATCGGCCCGAGCAGGTTGGTGGTGACCGTCTCCTCGGCATCCGCGAGCATGCCGTCGGGCGTGCGCCAGTCCTCGACGCGCATGATGCCCGCCATGGCGATCAGTGTGTCGAGCGAGGGGTGCGCGGCCAGGACCTCGCTCACGGCGGAGCGGATGCTCGCCGCATCGGCCGTGTCGATCCGCACGGTCGCGAGGTCGGGGTGCGCCGTCGCGATCGCGTCGAGGAGTTCCTGCCGGCGTCCGCCGACGATCACCGTGTTGCCGCGCTCGTGCAGGGCGATGGCGAGGGCGAGGCCGATGCCGCTCGTCGCACCGGGGATGAAGATGGTGTGTCCGCTGATGTTCATGCGACCAGCCTGCGCACCGCTGATCGTCCGCTCCAGGCCGCCGTCATCCGGGGATCCGCGATCCCTGGATCGGGGTCCGCGTACGAGGGATACTTCTCGGGTGGATCGAGATGCGCTGGCCGATTTCCTGCTGCGGCGACGCGAAGGGCTGACCCCGCACGACGTCGGTCTCCCCGCGGGTACCCGACGTCGCACGCCGGGTCTGCGTCGCGAAGAGGTGGCGCAGCTCGCGACCATGTCGACCGATTACTACACGCGCCTGGAGCAGCGGCGCGGGCCGCAGCCGAGCGTGCAGCTCCTCGCCGCGCTGGCTCGTGCGCTCCGGCTCACCGAAGACGAGCGCGACTATCTCTATCGGGTGTGCGGGCACAGCGCCCCCGACCGCGTCGGTCTGGCCGACTACGTGCGTCCGGGCATCCTGCGCGTGCTCGACCGGCTCCACGACACCCCGGCGTTCGTCGTGTCCGTGCTCGACGAGGTGCTGATTCAGAACGACGCGGCCCGCGCCGTCCTCGGCGATTCCGGGGACCAGGTCGGTCTCGGCCGAAGCGGCATCCACCGGTGGTTCGCCGAGCCCGAGACCGAGCGGCGACGGTACCGCGCGATCGATCACCCGCGACAGAGTCGCGCGCTCGTCGGTGCGCTGAGGGCCGCCCTCGGGATGACCGGAACGCGGGGCCGCGCCAGGGAGATCGTGGAGGACCTCTCGCGTCGCAGCCCCGAGTTCGTCGGGCTGTGGGAGGCGCACGAGGTGGGGCGGCGCTTCGAGCAGCACAAGGTGATCGTGCACCCGGCCGTCGGCGAGATCGAGGTCGACTGTCAGGCGCTGTTCACCGAGGACGAGTCGCAGGCGCTCATCGTGCTGACGGCGTCTCCGGGGAGCGAGTCCGCCGGCAAGCTCGAGTTCCTCCGCGTGCTCGGCAGCCAGCGGGTCTGAGCGGGCGACGCCGGGCCGTGGGGGTCAGGACTCCTCGTGGCGGGCCGGGTCGGCGTCGAAGAGGCGGCCGTCCGGGCGTCCGAGAGCGGTGATCGCCTGCACTTCGGCGTCGTCGAGCACGATCTCCGCCGCCGCCAGGTTCGCGACCTGGTGCTCGAGCGACGAGGCCTTGGGGATCGCGACGATACCGCGGGCGACGTGCCAGGCGAGCACCGTCTGGGCGGGCGTGACGCCGTGCGCGGCGGCGACCTCGTGCACGATGCGCTCGTCGAGCAGCTCCTTCGCGCGTCCGAGCGGGCTCCAGGCCTCGGTGAGGATGCCGCGCTCCCGGTGGTAGGCGAGCTGCTCCTCCTGGGGGAAGTACGGGTGCACCTCGATCTGGTTCACCACCGGACGCACGCCGGTCTCCTCCTCGATGCGCTCGAGGTGCTCCGGAAGGAAGTTCGACACGCCGATCTGACGCACGACCCCGCGCTCCTGCGCCTCGACGAGGGCGGTCCATGCCTCGACGTATTCGTCCTGGCCGGGGTTCGGCCAGTGGATGAGGTGCAGGTCGACGGCGTCGAGGCCGAGGCGCGAGCGGCTCTCCTCGATGCTCGTGCGGGCCCGGTCACGGCGGTGATGCCGCCCCGGCAGCTTGGTGGTGACGATGATCTCGGAGCGATCGATGGCGGCGGCGGCGACCCCGCGGCCCACCGAGCCCTCGTTCTCGTAGTTGAACGCCGAATCGACCAGGCGGTACCCCGCGCCGATGGCGCCGGCGACCGCCGCGGCGCCGGCGTCGCCGTTGAGGGCGTACGTGCCGAGCCCGATGGCCGGCAGGGCGAAGCCGTTGTGTGCGGTGAACGTGGGGACGACGGGCGGGGTGCTCACGGGTCATGCTCCTTCTCGGCCGGTTCTCCGAGCGTACGCTGGGCGCATGACATCCGAGGCCGGCGCAGCGGCGAACGTCCCCTCCCTCGACGGCACGGAGCGATGCCCGTGCGGCTCGGGCGACGTCTTCGGCTCGTGCTGCGGCCCGTTGCTCGACGGGGTCCGCCCGGCGCCGACGGCGGAGCGGCTGATGCGGTCGCGCTACACCGCCTTCGTCCGGCGAGACACGGCGTACCTCCGCGAGACGTGGCACCCGACCACGCGCCCCGCCGAGGTCGAGACCGACCCCGCGCTCGTGTGGCGCCGACTCGTGGTGCTGGATCGCGTCGACGGCGGTCCCTTCGACGATCGGGGCGTCGTCGAGTTCCAGGCGCACTGGGTCGAGGGCGGGCAGCCACGAGTGCTGCACGAACGCAGCAGGTTCGTGAGAGACGGCCGTCGGTGGTTCTACGTCGACGGCGAGGTGCGGTGACGCGTGCGCGGGCGCAGACGATAGATTTGAGAGCGTGAACGCCAGCCCCGCAGATCAGCGCATCCTGCTCGACATCGCCGACCTCGACCGTCGGATCGCCCAGGCCGATCGCGCCAGGACCCACCCGTCGCAGGCCGCGCGGATCAACGAGCTCGTCGCGATCCGTCAGGATCAGCTGAGGGAGCTCACGACGTTGACGGGCGCCCGCGACGACGCTCGTGCCGAGCTCACGCGGATCGAATCCGACGTCGTGATCGTCGAGCAGACTCATGTCGGATCCCCCCGGGCGGCTTTGGTG
>DAMDKH010000231.1:0-3386 GCA_032099965.1 Microbacterium sp. | reverse complement strand
CCGGGTCGCGACTTCCTCGTGCGGACCGTCCGCGAGGGGCGCCCGGTCGACCGCCGCCGATGGACCAACCGCATCCACGAGGCCGATCTCGCTCGCACGCTGCACACCCTGCTGCGGGCGGCCGAGCCGCCTTCGCTGCTGCACGCCACGGACGGGCAGCCGGTGCAGCTCGGCGAGGTCGTCGACTTCCTCGCCACACGGCTGGGCGTGGCCCCACCGCCGGCGCTTCCCGCAGACGCGCCGTCGGGCCACCTCCTCGACGGGGCACTGCTGCACCGAACGCTGGGGGAGCTGGAGCATCCCACGTACGTGTCGGGCTACACCGAGATGCTGCGCGGCGACGAGTCCTAGCTCGTCGCCGACAGCGGCGCGCCGCTGCGCACCTGGAACCAGAGGGTGAGCTCGGCGAGAGCGCGGACCGTGGTCGGACGATCGGCGCCGGCGTCGAGGTCGCCGAACGAGTCGCGGTATCCGTCGGGGGAGTCGTCGCCCGCGCCGCGGAACGCGCGGTACCCCATGGTCCAGTTCGCGAATCGCCGCGCCGGGATCTGCTCCTCGAGCAGGACGCGGAGGTCGTGGTGGCGCCCATCCCGGCGGATGACGTCGACGAGGCCCTCGACGGCGGACCGGGCGCCCTCGAGGATCTGGATGAAGCGCCCCTCGCGGTACAGGAGCATGCCCGTGACGTCGCGCGCGGCGTTGAGGCGCCGACAGGTGGCCAGCAGTTCGGCGAGAGCGGTCTCGCGGAACGGCTGGGAAGCGGTGCTCGTGTAGACGAGGGAGACCAGGTCGCCGGTCATTCGGCTCGGCCCGCCCGGGTGTCGCCCGCGCTCGCCAGCGGCGCGGTCGGCTGGGAGGTGGATCCCACGGCGTGCGTCGCCTCCTGCAGGGTGGGATAGGCGCCGAGCACGCTCGCCTTCGCGTCGAACGCGAGGAAGCGCCCGTCGGACTGACGGTCGACGTAGCCGAGGAAGTCACCACCGCGGCTGCCGACGTGGAAGCCGTCTTCGACGCACGCCCACAGGACGTCGGAGGGGTGGTCGGGGATATACGCAGGGTCGTTCACTCTTGCAGGTTAGAGCGGGCCGCCGACATGCGTCTTCCCCCTTGCGCGGAAGGGGCGGGGCATGGCACGGCGGCCCGCATCGCCGCTCAGGCGGGGTCGGTCGACGACCGCTCGGGGGAGCCGTCCCGCGCGTCGTCGTTCTCGTCCGACTGGTCGGTTGCGGGGGCCGGGGCGAAGTCGGCGTCGGTGATGTTGCCCGAGGCGATGTCGGAGTCGGGGCCGACGTAGGTGTCGCGGTCCTTTGCGTCGTCGGATGCGGGGGTGCTCATGAGGTCTCCTGACGGTCGATGTCGTTCCGGTCTACCGGTCGCCTCGAGAAGGCAGGAGGGCGTTGACAGCGTCGCCGACCGCGCCGCGCGACCGCGCCCGGTACCCGCGCACGGGAGCGGATGTGGACCCAGGTACCGGGTCGGGCGCAGGATCCGGACCGCAGGCCGATGCGGGGCGGGGAGCGGCGCTCGTAGCGTCGGGAGCGATCGAAAGGCACATCATGATTCGAGTTCAGTCTCTGACCAAGCATTACGGCGGACGAGTGGCGGTGGACGGCCTCGACTTCACCGTCGAGCCGGGCACGGTCACCGGGTTCCTCGGTCCCAACGGCGCGGGCAAGTCGACGACCCTGCGGATGATCGTCGGGCTCGACCGGCCGACCTCCGGCGTCGCCGAGGTCAACGGGCGTCCCTACCGCGCGCTCCCCGCCCCGCTCCGGGAGGTCGGGGTTCTCCTCGACGCCCGATCGGCGCACCGTCACCGCACCGCCTACCGCCACCTGCTGGCCATCGCGGCCACGCACGGCATCGGCGCCCCCCGGGTGCACGAGGTCATCGGACTCGCCGGCCTCGACGCCGTCGCCGGCCGACGCGTCGGCGGGTTCTCGCTCGGGATGAACCAGCGACTCGGCATCGCCGCCGCCCTGTTGGGCGACCCGCAGACGATCATCCTCGACGAGCCGGTCAACGGTCTCGACCCCGACGGCATCCTCTGGATCCGAGGTCTCCTCCGCGGGCTCGCGAAGGAGGGGCGGACGGTGCTGCTCTCCTCGCACCTCATGAGCGAGATGGCGCAGACCGCCGACCACCTCCTCGTCATCGGACGGGGTACGCTCCTGGCCGACGGGCCGTTGGCCGACGTCGTCGACAAGGCGACGGGATCCGTGGTGCGGGTGCGCACCCACGAGAGCGGGCGACTCACCGACGCCCTCGCCCGGCAGGATGCCGTCATCGTCACGACGCCGGACGGCGCCCTGGAGGTCTCGAACCTGGACGCGGAGGAGGTCGCCCGCGTCGCGGCGGCCGCGGGGATCGTGCTCTACGAGATCTCCACCGTCGAGGGGTCGCTGGAGGACGCCTACCTCGCTCTCACCGCGCACGAGACGGAATACCGCGCCGCGACCACGGCGTCGGCCGCGATCGGAGGCGCACGATGATGGCGATGACCGCGAATCCGCATCGGACGGATGCCCGCACCCGACGACCCGCCTTCTCGCATCTGCTCCGCTCCGAGTGGATCAAGCTCCTCAGCCTCCCGACCGCAGTGTTGGCGCTGGCGACGATCCTCCTCGTGGGCGTCGGCGGAAGCATGTTCCTCGCTCTGACCCTGGAATCGTCCGGCGTGCCCTCGGTGCCCTCGATCGAACGCACCATGGCGGACGTCACGGTTCCGACCGTCGTCCTCGGACAGATCATCGCCGGTATCCTCGGGGTCATGGTGATGTGCTCCGAGTACGCATCGGGCTCGATCCAACCGACCTTCGCCGCGACCCCCGACCGGTTGCGCGTGCTGCGGGCGAAGGCCATCGTCGCGGTCGTCTCGGTGACGGCCGTGGCCGCAGTCACCGTCGCCACCGCCTGGGCCGCGACGACACCCCTCTACGCCGGATTCGGCCTCGATGCTCCGCTCGACGCCCCCGGGGTGGTGGTCGCCCTGCTCGGGTCGGCGACGTACCTCGGACTCTGCGCCCTGTTCGGCGTGGGGGTGGGAGCGGTCGTCCGGTCGACCACCGCCGGCTCGATCATCGTCTTCCTCGCCACGCTCCTCCTCCCCGTCCTGACCTCCCTCCTGCCGTACGGCATCGTGTCGAGGGTGCTCCGCATCGTCCAGCTCGGCAACGCCGGCGACGCGATGGCCCGCGTCGGTGCGGAGGGCGGCCCGTTCCTCGATCTGTGGAGCGGACACATCAGCGTCGGCGCCGGCTGGCTCATCGCCACCGCGTGGGCGGTCGCCGCGCTCGCCGCCGGGGCGATCGTGCTCCGCAGGCGGGACGCGTGACCGCCCGCCTGCCCGCGGACCTCCGACGCTCCGACCTCCTCGTGCTCGCGGC
>DAMDKH010000230.1:0-3400 GCA_032099965.1 Microbacterium sp. | reverse complement strand
CGCCGGCGTGGCCGTCGACGTGTTCGCCGTCTCCGGCGGCACGACGACGTACGTCGCCTCGGCCGTCACCGACGCCGCGGGCGACTGGCTGGTCGACGGCCTGCCCGCCGGGACCTACGACATCGGGTACACGCTGCCCGCCGCGCTCGCCGCGACCGGCTTCATCGCGCTCGTCGGCGCGCAGTTCGTCGGGCGTCTGCTCAGCGACCGTCTCGTGGATCGATTCGGCCAGCGCGCCGTGGCACGGGTCGGGGGTCTCGTCGTCGTCGCGGGCATGGGGCTGGCTCTCGCGTTCCCCTCGGTGCCCGGAACGATCCTCGGATTCGCAGCGGCCGGATTCGGCGTCGCGCCGCTCGTCGCCGGCGCGATGGCCGAGGCCGACCGGCTGCCGGGTCTGCGCCACGGCACGGGCCTCACGCTCGTCTCGTGGTTGATGCGCCTCGGCTTCCTGCTGTCGCCGCCGATCGTCGGGATGCTCGCCGATGCGACCAGTCTGCGCATCGGGCTGCTCGTCATCCCGGTCGTGGGTGTCGTCGTCGTGCTCGTCGCGGGGGTACTTCCGGGTCGCGAGCGGCGCTGAGGCAGCGTCAGCGGCGGCGTCGACCTGGCCCGCGCTGCACGGGGATCAGCCCGGTCTGCGCGGTGAGGATGGGCTCGACCGGTCGGCGTTGGGTACGCATCCACACCACGAAGCCGACCGCGGTGAAGGCGCCGTAGAAGACGTACATCATGCCGGTCGCGTAATAGCCCGAGCCGAAGAGCAGCGGCACCCCGACCACATCCACCGCGATCCAGATGAGCCAGAACTCCGTCCACCCCTTGGCCATGCCGTAGGTGGCGAGCAGCGAGCCGACGAAGGTCCAGGCATCCGCCCACACCGGCTCCCACGAGCCGAGCGCCCGGAACAGGGGCGTCAGCGCCACCGTGCCGATCACCATCGCGAGCACCAGCCCGATGCGGGCTCCGGTCGGCGCCCATCGCGGCTGCACCCGTCCGCCCTCGGCCCGGCGCCAGCGCACCCAGCCGTAGATCGCCACGGCGATGAACATCACCTGCCGACCGGCCTGACCGAGCAGGTGCGGAAGCGACTGGTCGGGGCTCAGCACCGACCCGAGGAACACCGTCAGCAGCAGCACGTTGCCGACGATCCCCACCGGCCATGCCCACAGCCGTCGGCGCATCCCGCCGATGGCGCTGGCCAGGCCGAACGCATTGCCCACGACCTCCCGCACCAGCAGCGTCTGGCCGCCGGGGAGCACCCAGGTCGACGAGAAGGCGTCGACGAGCCACGACAGCGGATCCATCAGGATGCCGTGGTCGGGGTCGCCCGCCCGTCGAGGGTGAGCTGCAGGAAGCTGAGGTCGAGCCAGCGCCCGAACTTGGCGCCGACCTGCGGCATCCGCCCCGTCTCGACGAAGCCCAGACGCTCGTGCAGCGCGATCGACGCCGTGTTGCCGCTCTCGACCGCGGCCACCATGACGTGGATGCCCTGAGCGCGGGCGCGCTCGATGAGCGCCGAGAGGAGCCCGCGTCCGACGCCCCGGCCCTGCGCGTCGTCGCGCACGTACACCGAGTGCTCGACGGTGTGACGGAATCCGCTGTGCGGGCGCCACCGCCCGTACGCCGCATAACCGAGCACTCCGGTCTCGTCGACGGCCACGATCACCGGGAACCCGTCGCACGAACGTTCGCCGAGCCACGCGGCCCGGTCGTCGACGTCGACGGGGTCCTCGTTCCAAATGGCGGTCGTGTGCACGACGGCGTGGTTGTGGATCGTGGTGATCGCCTCGAGGTCGGCGACTCCGGCATCCCTGATCTGCATCGGGTTCTCCTGCGTCTGCGCTCGGGAAAGCGCATCGCCGACGGTACCAGCCCGCGCGACACGCGGGCCCCGCGCCGCAACCTGCGGACACCCGTCGGTTACTCCCAGCTCGTGAGCTTCTCGGGATTCAGCACGATCCACACCCGCGCGACCGCCCCCTCGACGGCGCCGAGGTTGACCACGGCGACCACCTCGCCGTGTTCCCGGAACAGGAAGGCCGCGCCGTCGCCCGACTCCACCAGCTCCCACCGCATCTCGGGGCGCTTCGCCGCGATGCCGAACAGGAAGCGCGCGACGTTCTCGGCACCGACCACCACCCGGCGTGCGGCGCGCACGATGCCGCCGCCGTCGCTGTGCAGCTCGACGTCGGGGGCGAGCACCCGCAGCAGATCGAGGATGCTCCCGCTCGCGCTCGCCGCCTGGAACGCGCGCACCACCCGGTCGTGCTCGGCCCGCGGCACGGTCGTGGTGCGTTCCTCCCGCACGTGGCGGCGCGCGGAGGCGGCGAGCTGGCGTGCCGCGGCGTCGGAGCGTCCGAGCACCTCGGCGACCCCGGAGAAGGGCACGTCGAAGACGTCGTGCAGCACGAACGCCACGCGCTCGGCCGGTGTCATGGTCTCGAGCACCACGAGCAGCGCGGTCGAGACGGCGTCGTCGCGCGTCACGCGCTCCAGCGGGTCGTCGAGGGCGGATGCCAGGGTCACGCGCCGCCCCGCGACGAAGAGCTCGAGGGGGAGGGGTTCGGGCAGCCACGGACCGACGTACTGCTCCCGGCGATGGCGCGCAGAGGTCAGCAGGTCGAGCGCGATGCGGCTCGCGACCCGGGTGAGCCACGCGGCGGGATTGCGGATGCCCGCGCGCTCCGTGTCCGTCTGCCGGTACCACCGCGCGAAGGTCTCCTGCACGACGTCTTCGGCGTCGGCGAGCGTGCCGGTCAGACGGTATGCCAAGGCGAGCAGGTGTCGGCGTTCGCCGAGCAGGTCATCAGTGAGGTCGTCCACCGGTCTCCTCGATACGGGCTGCTCGCAGACTACCGACCTCACATCTCGCCGTGCTGCGTCGTCGAAGAGGAGAGGGTGCCGCGCGGGCATCCCGAACGAGAGGAAGCATCGTGAGGATCGCTGTCGCCGGAGGCACGGGAACCGTCGGACACCACGTCACCCGCATCGCGGGGGAGGCCGGGCACGAGGTGGTGGTGCTGTCGCGCCGGCACGGGATCGACGTGTCGACCGGGGAGGGCGTCGCGGCCGCGCTCGCCGGAGCGGATGCCGTGATCGACGTGACGAGCATCATGACGCTGTCGCAACGCCGCGCGACCGCGTTCTTCGAGACGGGCACGCGCACGCTGCTCACGGCCGAGGCGGATGCCGGGGTGGCCCACCACGTCGTGCTGTCGATCGTGGGCATCGACGGCATCGACACCGGGTACTACGGCGCCAAGCTCGCGCAGGAGCGGGCGGTGGCCGCGGGCTCGACGCCTCACACCGTCGTGCGCGCCGCGCAGTTCCATGAGTTCGCCGGACAGGTCATGGGGGAGGTCGCCGGGCCGTTCGCGGTCGCTCCGCGCACGCTCATGCG
>DAMDKH010000229.1:0-3406 GCA_032099965.1 Microbacterium sp. | reverse complement strand
CTCCGCGAGCTCGGCGAGGGCGGTGCGCGCCTCACCGAGCTCGTCGAAACCGAGCCGGGCCAGCGCGGACAGCGAGACGGAGTCGTCCGGACGGGCCATCGTCGGACTCAGAGCAGCTCGAGGTTGTTCTTCAGTTCGAGCGGCGTGACCTGGCCGCGGTAGGCCTCCCACTCCTTGCGCTTGTTGAGCAGCACGTAGTTGAAGACCTGCTCGCCCAGCGTCTCGGCGACGAGTTCGGACTCCTCCATGTACTCCAGAGCGTGATCGAGGCTCGCCGGCAGCGACGCGTACCCCAGGGCCCGCCGCTCGGAGTCGCTGAGCGACCACACGTTGTCCTCGGCCTCGGGCGGGAGCTCGTACTCCTCCTCGATGCCCTTGAGTCCGGCCGCCAGCATCAGCGCGTACGCGAGGTAGGGATTCGCCGCCGAGTCGAGCGCGCGGTACTCCACCCGCGACGACTGGCCCTTGTTGGGCTTGTACATCGGCACCCGCACCAGCGCGGAACGGTTGTTGTGCCCCCACGTGACGAAGCTCGGGGCCTCGTCCCCGCCCCACAGTCGCTTGTAGGAGTTGACGAACTGGTTCGTCACCGCGGAGATCTCGTTGGCGTGCCGAAGCAGACCGGCGATGAAGTGGCGGCCGGTCTTGGAGAGCTGGTACTTCGCGCCCTCCTCGTAGAAGGCGTTCTGGTCGCCCTCGAAGAGCGACATGTGCGTGTGCATCCCGCTGCCCGGGTGCCCGCTGAGCGGCTTCGGCATGAACGTGGCGTACACGCCCTGCTCGATCGCGACCTCCTTGATGACCGTGCGGAAGGTCATCACGTTGTCGGCCGTGGTGAGGGCATCGGCGTACCGGAGGTCGATCTCGTTCTGCCCCGGCCCGCCTTCGTGGTGGCTGAACTCGACGGAGATGCCGAGGTCTTCGAGCATGCGCACCGAGCGGCGACGGAAGTCGTGCGCGGTGCCGCCGGGGACGTTGTCGAAGTAGCCCGCGGAGTCCACGGGCACGGGGCCCTCGGGGCCGTACGTCGACGACTTCAGCAGATAGAACTCGATCTCCGGGTGGGTGTAGAAGGTGAAGCCCGCGTCGGCCGCCTTCGCCAGGGTGCGCTTGAGCACATGCCGCGGATCGGCGACGGCCGGGCGGCCGTCGGGCGTCGTCAGGTCGCAGAACATGCGCGCCGTGGGGTCGATCTCGCCGCGCCACGGGAGCGTCTGGAAGGTCGTGGGGTCGGGCTGCGCCAGCAGGTCGGACTCGTAGCTGCGGGTCAGGCCCTCGATCGCGGAGCCGTCGAAGCCGATCCCCTCGGCGAACGCCCCCTCGACCTCGGCGGGAGCGATGGCCACCGACTTCAGCGTGCCGATCACGTCCGTGAACCACAGGCGGACGAACTTGACGCCCCGCTCCTCGATCGTCCGCAGGACGAAGTCCCTCTGCTTGTCCATGCTCACTCGGCGCCCTGGCCCTTTCGCTGATCCCACCCGGACTCGGCCGCTTCCTCGTCGGCCCAGGCGCGCGCACGCTCCTGGAGCTTCTCGGGGGCGCGAGCCGCCTCGGCCTCGGTGTCGAACGGACCGACGCGGTCGGCCGACGGCGAGATCATGCCGAACTCGACCGTCCTCGTCTCGAGGTTGTACCAGTACTTCTCATCACCGTCGGACATGGCCGGTCCCTTCCCGTCTGATGTCATCGATCCTAGTGGCGCGAGAGCCTGTCGCTATGCTGAGGATCATGGCAAAAGCGATCGGCGTCGACATCGGCGGCACGGGGATCAAGGCGGGAATCGTCGACCTCGAGCACGGCATCATGGCATCCGACAGGGTGCGCGTCCCCACTCCCGAGGGCGCATCGCCCGACGACGTCCTCCAGGCCGTGCGCACGGTGCTGAAGACGCTGGACGTGCACGAGTCGACCCTGCCTCTCGGCGTCGCCTTCCCCGCCATCGTCAAGCGCGGCAAGACCCTCTCGGCGGCGAACGTGTCGAAGGCATGGGTCGACTTCGACGCCGAGCGCTTCTTCCGCGACGGCCTCGGCCGCAACATCGTCTTCGTCAACGACGCGGATGCCGCGGGTGTCGCGGAGGCGCGGCACGGGGCGGCGCGCGACGTGCGCGGGTTCACCCTGCTGACCACGCTCGGCACGGGGATCGGCTCCGCCTTCCTCTACGACGGCGTGCTGCT
Organism: Microbacterium sp.; assembly: GCA_032099965.1. Classification (GTDB taxonomy): domain Bacteria; phylum Actinomycetota; class Actinomycetes; order Actinomycetales; family Microbacteriaceae; genus Microbacterium. The sequence goes on along the minus strand of DAMDKH010000229.1, from coordinate 1,226 downwards.
GCCGAACACCGAGCTCGGACACCTCAACTTCCGCGAGTACGAGTCGGTGGAGCAGTGGGCGGCGACCTCGGCGCGCGAGCGCGAAGGCCTCACCTGGGCGGAGTGGGCGGAGCGCCTGCAGGCCTTCTACTCCCACATCGAGTTCCTCTTCAGCCCCGACCTCTTCGTCGTGGGCGGCGGGGTGTCGAAGAACGCCGGCGACTTCCTGCCGCTGCTCGACCTGAAGACGCCGATCGTCCCGGCGATCCATCGCAACAACTCCGGCATCATCGGCGCGGCCTCGCTCGCCGGCGACTGACACCACGACGCACGACGAAGGCCCGATGACCTCCCGGTCATCGGGCCTTCGTTCGATCGAGGCGAATGGGCCGGCCTGTACGCCGGGTTCTGTTCCGGGGTTCTTCGCCCCTTCGACGGTCATCTCTCTCGGCGACACGTTGCCGTGCCGCTCCAGCGGTCTACCCGAGGACTCGGCGAGCCGCGTCAACATCCTCTGTCTGACCTTGCTCCGGGCGAGGTTTACCTGGCGGGGCATGTCACCATGCCCCCCGGTGGTCTCTTACACCACCCTTTCACCCTTACCCCGGCCTTCTCGGACCGGGGCGGTCTGCTCTCTGTGGCACTTTCTCGCGGATCACTCCGGGTGGGTGTTACCCACCGCCCTGCCCTGTGGAGCCCGGACGTTCCTCGGTGCGGTTGCCCGCCACGCGACCGTCCGGCCGACCCATTCGCGTGCGTCAGTCTACCGCCGCGACGCCGGTCACTTCTGCGCGGACGGCGCGATGCGCAGATCGAGCGGCACGTCGATCGGGAACGCACCGAACAGGCGGTGCGTCGCGACGGCCGCGGCCTCCCGCACCGCCGCCGCAGCGTCTTCCCCCTGCTCCTCCGGCACGTGCAGCACCACCTCGTCGTGGAGGAAGAAAGCGAGGTGCGCCTGCCGGGCGAACGGACCGGACGCCGGGGCCGGGCGGCGGGCTTCCGGAAGGGCGCGGAGCCGATGCCGGATCTCCGCCAACCAGATCAACGACCATTCGGCCGCCGTTCCCTGCACCACGAAGTTGCGGGTGAAGCGCCCCCAGTCCCGCGCGCTCCGGCGGGCCTGTGCCACCACCCCGGGGTCGGCGTCGGCATCGGTCGCCGCCGCCTGCAGCGCCGTCCACGCCTGGGGCGGTCGGGGCGACGAACGCCCCAGCCAGGTGGAGACGACGCCGCCGTCCTCCCCC
>DAMDKH010000228.1:0-3416 GCA_032099965.1 Microbacterium sp. | reverse complement strand
GGCTCAGAGCTGCGACGCCCCGGGAACGATCGGCGGCGCATCGGGCGTCGGCGCCGAGCGCGGTGCGGTGCCATCGGAGGGCGCGTCCGCGTCGTCGGGGCTCTGCGCGGGCGCCGTCGCGTAGAGCTGCGTGAGCGTGCGGTACGAGCGCGTGAAGAACGCCAGCGTCGCCGCCACCACCATGATCAGCCCGGCGAAGAGGCACACGAGGGCGATGCCGCGCGCCTCGCCCTCACCGAGGAGCCACCCCCACTGCCGCCGCCCCGCGGCGCTGTCCATGAACGGGATGATGAGGAACTGCGCGATCGGCGCGATGAGGAACGCCGTGATCGGCGCGGCGGCGGCCTCCATCGCCGCGGCGACCCCGAAGACGCGCCCCTGCCGCTCGAACGGCACCACCTTCTGGATGACGGTCTGCTCGGCCGCCTCCACCGGGGGGACCAGCGCCATATACACCCACATACCGAGCACGTACAGCCACCACCACTCGCGGAGCATGAAGACCGCACCCAGCGCCCCCATCGCGATCACCACGAGCAGCATCGTGCGGACGGGTTTCGCCCCCAGACCGAACTTGGCCACCAGGCCGCCGCCGATCAGGAAGCCCGTCGAGGCGAAGGCGAGCGCGAACCCCCAGGTCTGCGCGTCGAAGAGGGTGAGGCCGTACGGATCCATCAGCGCCAGGTAGACGCCGCCGATGAGGTTGTTGAAGGTCGAGAAGACGATGAGGGCGAAGAGGCCGGGCGCGAGCCGGATCGCCCGCACGCTCCCCCGGAAGTCGACGGCGCTCTTCGCCTCGGGGTCGGCCGCCGGCTCGTTCTCGGGGATGCGGATGAAGAGCAGATGCACGAAGGTGACCGCCATCGCGGCGATCGCGATCACGAGCGTCCACCCCATGCCGAGGAACCCGATCGACAGGCCGGAGAACACGCTCGTCACGAGGAAGGCGATGCCCTGCACGGTGCCGACCAGGCCGTTCGCGTTCGCTCGGCGCTCCTCGGCGACCAGCAGGGTGACCGTGGTCGAGAGCGCGATGTTGCGCAACTGCTCGATCACTCCCCCGAACAGGATCACGGCCGAGAACAACCAGAACCACGGTCCGCCCAGATCGAGCAGCGCGGCCTCGGACTGCGTGAGGTACAGCAGGCCGGCGACGACGAAGGCGGCCGCCGAGATCACGCTCGACAGCAGCATGACCGCGTGCTTGCGGTGCCGGTCGACGATCGTGCCGAACAGCATCGCGAAGAAGGCGACGAAGAGCATGTAGGCGCCGCCGATGATGCCCGTCGCGAGCACGGACCGCGTCTCGATGTAGACCCAGAACGTGAGCGCGAACCAGAGGAAGCTGGTCGTCACATTGGCGATCAGCGTGTTGACGAGGACGTTGAGGAACGCCCGACCCTGCGCGGTGCGCTGCATGGGTTCGAGGGTACTCAGGACCACCGACATCCGACAGGGAGGTTCGCGTCGTCGAGGCCCCGTCGGGCATAGGCTTGGTCGGTGACGATTCAGCATGACCCCGCCGTGCGGGGCTTCGCCAGCGACAACTACTCCGGCATCCACCCCGAGGTGCTCGCCGCCATCGCGGAGGCCAACGACGGCCACCAGGGCGCCTACGGCAGCGATCTCTACACCGCACGCCTCCAGGAGGTCGTCCGCGCGCACTTCGGCGAAGCGGCCGAGGCCTTCCCGGTGTTCAACGGCACCGGCGCGAACGTGACCGGCCTGCAGTCGATGCTCCCCCGCTGGGGTGCGGTCATCGCCGCGGCATCCGCCCACATCAACGTCGACGAGGGCGGCGCCCCCGAGAAGATCGGCGGCTTCAAGCTGCTGACCGTGCCGACCGACGACGGCAAGCTGACCCCCGAGCTCATCGACCGCGAGGCGTGGGGCTGGGGCGACGAGCACCGTGCGCAGCCCCTGGTCGTCTCGATCACGCAGTCCACCGAGCTGGGCACCCTCTACACGCCCGACGAGGTGCGCACGATCGCCGACCACGCGCACGGCCACGGCATGAAGCTGCACATGGACGGCGCCCGCCTCTCCAACGCCGCCGCCGCCCTCGACCTGCCCTTCGCCGCCTTCACCCGCGACGCCGGGGTCGACGTGCTCAGCTTCGGCGGCACGAAGAACGGCGCCATGCTCGGTGAGGCCGTCGTGGTGCTCAACCCCGAGGCGTCGGACGGACTCGTCTACTCGCGCAAGTTCAACATGCAGCTGTCGTCGAAGATGCGCTTCGTCTCGGCCCAGCTGATCGCTCTGCTCGAGGGCGACCTGTGGCTGCGCAACGCCCGTCACGCCAACGCCATGGCCGCCCGCCTCCGCGGCGAGATCGAGCAGGGTCTGGCGACCGGATCCATCCGCGGCGTCGCGTTCACGCAGCCCACGCAGTCGAACGGCGTGTTCGCCACCGTTCCCGACGGGGTCGCCGACCGCCTTCGCGAGTCGTTCCGGTTCTACGACTGGGATGCCGCGCGCAACGAGGTGCGCTGGATGTGCAGCTTCGACACCCACGAGGACGACGTCGACGCGTTCGTCGCCGAGCTGGCGCGCCTCACGTCCTGACCCCGCGTCCGCCGGGACGGCGGGTCGGGGCGGAGGTCAGCGCAGCAGGCCCAGGTTCGCCAGCGCCTGACGGATGAGCGTGCCGCGGCCGCCCTCCATCTCGGCCCACACCGCGTCTGACCCGGCGGCCTCAGGCGAGAACCACGTCACCTCGAGAGCGTCCTGGCGCGGCTCGCACGTGCCCGTGACCGGCACGACGTAGGCCAGCGAGACCGCATGCTGGCGGTCGTCGTGGTACGCGCTGACACCCGGGATCGGGAAGTACTCGGCCACCGTGAACGGCAGCGGCTGCGGCGGCAGAAGAGGGAAGGCCATCGGACCGAGGTCGTTCTCGACGTGACGGAACAGCGCGTCGCGGATCGTCTCGCCGAACCGCACACGACCGGACACGATCGTGCGGGTGATCTCGCCGAGCGGCGTGGAGCGCAGCAGGATGCCGATCTCGGTCACCTGCCCCGAGCCGTCGGTGCGCACGGGGATCGCTTCGACGTAGAGCATCGGAAGATGACGGCGGGCTTCTTCGAGCTCGATGTCGCTCAGCCACCCCGGATTCGCGTCGGGCGAGGGCGCCTGACCGTCACCGAAGGCGCCGAGGCCGTCGTCGGGCTCGTGATCCGGATCAGGTGTGCGCACCGCCATCCCTCTTTTGTACCAGCATGGGAGGATGCGCGACGAGCTGATGATCGACGACTCCGCGACCCTCTGGGCCCCCGGCGACCGCGCGGGGCGACCGCTGCTCGTGCTCCTGCACGGCTACGGCGCCGACGAGCACGACCTCCTGGGGCTCGCGCCGTACCTCCCGGCGGACATCGCGGTCGCCTCCGTCGCCGCGCCCCTCGCCCCGCCGTTCC
>DAMDKH010000227.1:0-3466 GCA_032099965.1 Microbacterium sp. | reverse complement strand
CGCCCGCCCCGAGCGACACCAGGCGCAGCCCGGCTCCGGCCTTGCCCGCGAACGGGTCGTACTCCCCTGCCACGCCGACGAGGTCGATCGCGCAGCTGGGGCTCGTCACCACGCACTGCCGCGTGAAGGTCCCGCCGCGCGGAGCATCCGGGGGCGCCTGCGCGACCACCAGACGGATGGATGCCGACGGCCCGCCGTACTGCGGCACGCTCACCGTGACGGTCTCGCTCGTGCCCGGCCGGGCGTCGGCGCGCGCCTCGACGTTCAGCGACGCGCCCTTCTGCGTGACCACGAACGCCGAGCCGGAGTACACGGTGCGGAATTCGAGCGACCGGGGGTCGCCCTCGCGTCCGCCCTCCCAGGAGGCCATGTTCGCGTACAGATCGAAGTCGGCCGACGCACCGGGGGCGACGGTGTGGGCGATCGACGAGAGCAGCAGCTGGGGCTCGGCCGGGCGGATCCCGACGGGCACGTCGATGTACGACCACCGCTCCTGTCCCACGAGACGCACCGGCACGAGGCAGGTGTCGGCCCACGGCGCCTCGCGCCCGGCGCTGTACGTCGCCTCGCCCCCACCGCTCGGGGTGCAGGTGGCCGCGGCGCGCTGCGTCGTGAAGTCGTCGGTCCCGATCTCGATGTCGTCGGAGCCGCGCAGATCCACGTACTCGCGCACGGCGAAGGCGGCCTCGGCGTCTTCGTCGACCACGACGGGTGTGGCCCCGGGTCGGATCTGCACCTGCATGTCGTCGAACGCCGGGATGTGCAGGAAGCCGTACGCCACGATGTCGCGCCCGCCCGGCGCCGTGCCGCTGAGGCGGAACGGCACGAGGCCGCCCTCCTCCGGCGCGGGTCCGATGATGCGGTCGCCCTGCACGGAATAGCCCGGCTGGTCGCCCCACAGGCTGAGCTTCAGCGAGCCGACGTCTCCCGACGGCCAGCGCACCCGGTCGGTCACGACGTCGACGCCGCGCTCGGGGAGGTCGGTGCGGTCGCGCGCCGTGAGCACGGTGTCGGCCACGGTCGGCTGGTCGGTGACCGCGCCGTCGGTCACGGTGACGACGATGAGCCCCTGCGCCGTGCTCGCGGTGCGCGACGAGCGCACCGTGTAGAAGTACGAGTTGGTGCCGGCGACATCGCCCGCACGCAGCACGACCCGACCGTCGGTCAACGATGTGTCGGAGTCGATCAGCCCGTCGAGGCGCTCGTAGAGCGGGTTGCCGGGGGTCGACGGGGCGTTCGGCACGAGCTCGGTGATCTCGAGATCGCCCTGCGCCGGATCGAGGTCGTTCGCCCGCGGATCGAGCACCACGGGCGTCGACGACCCCGCCTCGACCCGCACGTAGTCGCTGAAGGTCACCGGCGCGGTGTCGTCGAGGTCGGCGTCGAGCACGCCGATGCGCACGAGCGCCGACCCCTCTTCGCCCTGAGGATCGCGCACGCTGTATCGGAAGGTGACCTGACCGCCGTCGACGCCGCCCGCCGGCGCGCGGTACACGATCGCGTCGCCGCGCGCCGAGATGGTCGCCGTGCCCGTGCCCTTCCCCGGCTGCTCGACACCGGAGAGCACGACCCGGTCGCCGTCGCTGTCGACGCCCGTCGCCGGCACGGGGAGCGACACGGTCTGGCCGCTCAGCACCCGCCCGGTGAGCGTGGTCGGGGTGGGCGCCCTGTTCGTACCGGGGGGCAGCACGGTCACCGTCACGGCGCCGGCGTCGGAGAGGGTGGGATTGCGCTCGAGCGACACGGAGTAGGTCAGGCGATACGTGCCAGGTGTCGTGGGGGCGAGGTAGCGCAGCGCGTTGCCGTCGGCGAACACCAGCTCGCCGTCTTCGCCGGAACCGGTCACCTCGGGGCGCACGACAAGCGGTTCACCGCGCGGCGCCACGTCGTTCGCGGTGACAGGGATGCGGGTGAGCGATCCCGCCCGCACGGTCGCCGCGTCGGCGAACACGATCGGCCGGGTCACGGTCGAGGGCGGGGTGAGGAACACGGTGACCGTGCCCGAGACGGCGGCCCCCGATCCGTCGGCCACGGTCACCGCCGCGCGTCCGATGACACCAGGGGCACCGTCGTCGGTGGTGCCGCTCACCCGCAGGCTCTCGTTGTTGACGACGCGGGCGCTCAACTGCGGCGACGAGCTCTCGACGCCCGCCAGCATCAGCACGCGGCCGCTCGTGTTCTGCACGGCGCTCAGCACGTCGACCGTGGTGTCCTCCCCCTCCCGCACGAATGCGGTGAGCGGGGCCATAGCGAGCGGGGCGGCACCGTCGACGGCGGTGATGCGGATGACGGCCGACTGCTCCGCCTGGGTCGTCGTGTCCTGAGCCGTGTAGGTGACGACGTACTGACCGGGCTCGGCGACGGTCACCTCGACGTCGCCGGACGCGAGGTTGGGCGCGACCTCCAGGCCGGGGGCGGTCGCCGCCGTCTGCACGGCGTCGACGAGGCGGTACGAACCGGAGCCCCCGGAGAGGTGGTCGGCGACGGTGACGGACTGCGCCTCGCCCACGCGCGCCGTGACCGCGACGGGCGACGCGACGAGGGCAGGGCTGCCGGTCACCTGCACGTCGAGGGTCTTCTCGGCCCGGGCCCCCCGGGAGTCCTCGACCACGACGGTCACCGGGATCACGGCATCCGGCGCGTTCGGATCGGTGTGCCGGATCGCGACCCGGCCGTCGGCCATGGGCACCACCATCACCGGCGCGGCGGGATCGGACTCGTACGCGTCGACGAGCACGAACGGATCGCCCTCGGGATCGACCCAGCCCGACAGCGCCGAGACGACGGTGCTGCCGCCGGGAAGGAGCTGCGGGGTGGGCCAGTCCTGCACGCAGGCATCGACACCGCACCACACCGGCGCGGTGTTCACGTCGTCACCGACCACGGTGAGCGTGACCGTCGCGGGAGGCGAGACGGCCGAGCCGTCGGTGACCGCGTAGGTGAAGCTCGTCTGCCCGGAGGCGGCGGCGACGTCGATGACCACCGCCTGCCCGTCGGCGACGAGCGACACCTGCCCGAAAGCGGCATCGCCGAGACCCGAGAGCGACGACGGCTCGACGGTGAGCACGTCCTTGCGGTTCGGGTCGTGGTCGTTGAGGAGCACGGGGAGGAGCACCTGCTCGCCGGCACGCACGCCGAACGCATCGTCGACCGCGACGGGCGGAAGCTGCTCCGCCACGTCCTCGACGATGACCGTGCCCTCCTCCTTCTCGGTGTCGTCTTCGATCGCCCACTGCTCGAGGGGGATGAGCACGCCGTCGGGAGCCGTCCAGAGCAGACCCGTGCTCACCTCGCTCAGCACGGCGCGATCGCCGTTGGCCCGGAACGCCGGCACGATGCTCGTGGAGTCGAGCGTCTCGGCGGGAACCTCGAGAGGGCGGGTCTCGCCGTCGACCCACAGGGTGCCGGCCCCGGTGTCGAGCCAGGCGGCGTGGGTGCGGCCGCGCACGACGACGGGTGTCGCGGG
>DAMDKH010000226.1:0-3487 GCA_032099965.1 Microbacterium sp. | reverse complement strand
TCGTCGAAGTCGAAACTGTCGTCGAGCGCCTGCGCGAGCGCGGCGGCCCCGTGCGGATTGTGCGCGGCGTCGACCACCACGGTCGGCGCGATGCCGACGAGCTGCAGTCGTCCGGGCGAGGTCGCTCCCTGCAGTCCCTCCGACATGATGTCGTCGGCGATGCGCTGGGCGGCGCCGCCGATGAGCGACTCCACCGCGGCGACGGCGAGGGCGGCGTTGTGGCCCTGGTGCGCGCCGTACAGCGGCAGGTACTCCTCGACGTAGTCGCCGGCGAGCCCGCGGATCGTGAGCAGCTGGCCACCGACCGCGAGCTTCTGCTCGGCCAGTCCGAAGTCGGCTCCTTCGAACGCGATCGTCGCTCCCCGCTCTGCGGCCACCCGACGCAGCACCTCGGCAGCCTCGTCCGACTGCTGCGCGGAGACGACCGCTGCGCCGTCCTTGATGATCCCCGCCTTGACCTGCGCGATCTCGGCGATGGTCGAGCCGAGACGATCGGCGTGGTCGATGTCGATGGGCGAGAACACCGCGACGTCCCCGTCGGCGGTGTTCGTCGAGTCCCACTCCCCACCCATGCCCACTTCGAGCACGAGCACGTCGACGGGTGCATCCGCCACCGCGACGAACGCGAGCACGGTCAGCAGCTCGAAGAAGGTCAGGGGCTCCTCCCCCGCGGCTTTCAGCTCGGCGTCGACGATCGAGACGAACGGCTCGACCTCGTCCCACGCGTCGGCCACGGCGTCGTCGGCGATCGGCTCGCCGTCGATCATGATGCGCTCGGTGAAGCGCTCCAGGTGCGGGCTGGTGAAGAGCCCGGTGCGCAGGCCGTGCGCCCGCAACAGGCTCTCCACCATGCGCGCGGTCGAGGTCTTCCCGTTCGTGCCGGTGATGTGCACGACCCGGTAGGTGCGCTGCGGATCGTCGAGGAAGGCGAGGATGCGCGCGGTGCGCTCCTTGCGCGGCTGCACCCAGCGCTCACCCGCCCTCGACAGCAGGGTCTCGTAGACGGCATCCGCCCTCTCGCGTGCACTCATTCCGCACCTCCGATCCGGGTGACCGCGATCGTGAAGGCGTCGCGGTTCGCGTACGTGCCCTTCGCGATCTCGGCCGTGAACTCGGCCTCCTGCAACGCGGCGTCGCCGCGCAGCAGAGCGTGCTCGACAGCGAGGGTCTCCCCGGCCACGTCAGCCGCATCGAAGGCCGACGCCACGGCCGCGGCATCCTCCACGCTCTCGAACTTGAGCCCGAGACGGATGCGGTCGCTGACGTCGAAGCCGGCGTTCTTGCGCGTCTCCTGCACCGCGCGGATGACGTCGCGCGCGAGTCCCTCGGCCTCCAGCTCGGGGGTCGTGCGGGTGTCGAGCAGCACGAAGCCGCCGGTCGGCACGATCGCGAGCGCCTCGCCCTCCGGACGGCCGGTGGTCTCGAGCACCAGGTCGTACTCCGCGGGCTCCAGTGCGATGCCCCCGGCCGTCACCACGCCGTCGACCTCGCTCCAGTCGCCCGCCCTGGCGGCCTGGATGGCCTTCTGCACGTCCTTGCCGAGGCGCGGTCCCGCCGCCCGGGCATTGACGCTGAGGCGGTGGTCGATGCCGTAGTCTGCCGCCGTGCTGTCGGCCAGCGGCACGAGCTCGACCGTCTTCACGTTGAGCTCTTCCCGCAGGATGTCCTCGAACTGGGCGAGGGAGCCGGCGAGCGGCGACACGACCGTGAATCGCGGAAGCGGCAGTCGCACGCGCAGCTTCTCCTTCTTGCGCAGCGCGTTGCCGACGCTGGAGAGCTCGCGCACCGCATCCATCGCGTCGCGGATCTCGTCGGCCTGCGGGAAGGCCTCGGCGTCCGGCCAGTCCTGCAGGTGCACGCTGCGTCCGCCGGTGAGGCCCTGCCAGACCCGCTCGCTGATGAGCGGTACCAGGGGTGCGGCGACACGGGTGAGGGTCTCGAGCACCGTGTAGAGGGTGTCGAAGGCCTCGCGGCTCTTCGGGTCCTCGTCGACGCCCTGCCAGAAGCGGTCACGCGAGCGACGGATGTACCAGTTGGTGAGCACCTCGGCGAAGTCGCGGAGGCGGGCCGAGGCGGTCGTCGAGTCGAGGCCTTCGAGGTCGCTGCGCACGTCGCGCACGAGGTCGCCGAGCCGGGCGAGGATGTAGCGATCGAGCACGTCGGTCGAGTCCGTGCGCCACGACGCCTCATACCCGTCCGCTCCGGAGGCGTTGGCGTAGGTCGCGAAGAAGTACCACGAGTTCCACAGCGGCAGCAGGAACTCGCGCACGCCCGAGCGGATGCCCTCCTCGGTCACCGCGAGGTTGCCGCCGCGCAGCACCGAGCTCGACATGAGGAACCAGCGCATCGCGTCGGAGCCGTCTCGGTCGAGCACCTCGGAGACGTCCGGGTAGTTGCGCAACGACTTCGACATCTTGTATCCGTCGCTGCCGAGGACGATGCCGTGGCAGCTCACACCCGTGAACGCGGGACGGTCGAACAGCGCCGTCGACAGCACGTGCATCACGTAGAACCACCCGCGGGTCTGCCCGATGTACTCGACGATGAAGTCGGCCGGCGCGTGGGTGTCGAACCACTCCTGGTTCTCGAACGGGTAGTGCACCTGCGCGTAGGGCATCGATCCCGAGTCGAACCACACGTCGAAGACGTCCTCGATGCGGCGCATGGTGCTGCGGCCGGTCGGGTCGTCGGGGTTGGGCCGGGTGAGCTCGTCGATGTACGGACGGTGCAGATCGATCTCGCCCTCGGGGTTGCGGGGCAGCGCGCCGAAGTCGCGCTCGAGCTCCTCCAGCGAGCCGTAGGCGTCGATGCGGGGGTGCTCGGGGTCGTCGCTCTTCCAGATCGGGATCGGCGAACCCCAGTAGCGATTGCGGCTGATCGACCAGTCGCGGGCGCCCTCGAGCCACTTGCCGAACTGGCCGTGCTTGACGTTCTCGGGAACCCAGGTGATCTGCTCGTTGCCCGCGAGCAGGTCGTCCTTGATGTCGGTGACCCGGATGAACCAGCTCGACACCGCCTTGTAGATCAGCGGGTTGCGGCAGCGCCAGCAGTGCGGGTACGAGTGCTCATAGCTCTGCAGGCGCACGAGGCGTCCGGCGTCGCGGACGAGGCGCACGAGGGGCGTGTTCGCCTCCATCCACAGCTCCCCGGCGACGTCGGTGACGCTCGGCAGGAACCGACCGCCGTCGTCGAGCGACAGGATGGTCGGGATGCCGGCGGCACCGGCGACCCGCTGGTCGTCCTCGCCGTAGGCGGGCGCCTGGTGCACGATGCCGGTGCCGTCGCCGACCGTGACGTAGTCGTCGACGAGGATGCGCCAGGCGTTCTCCGTCCCCCAGGTCTCGGTGTCCGCGTAGTAGTCGAAGAGGCGGTCGTAGGTGACGTCCTGCAGCTCGCTGCCCCGCACCGTCGCGTGCACGGCGGCGAGGGCGTCGTCCGCACTGTCGTAGCCGAGATCCTTCGCGTATCCGCCGAGCAGTTCGCGGGC
>DAMDKH010000225.1:0-3491 GCA_032099965.1 Microbacterium sp. | reverse complement strand
CGCCGCCATCGCCGCGATCGTGTGCGCGGTGGCCGGGGCGACCACCACGAGGTCGGCGTTCTGCCCGAGCGCGACGTGCCGCACCCGGGCGACGTCGTCGTGCACGCTCGTCGTGACGGGATGCCGGCTGATCGCCTCCCAGGTCGGGAGCCCGACGAAGCGGAGCGCCCCCTCCGTCGGCACGACGGTGACGTCGTGGCCCTCCTTCACGAGCAGGCGCACGAGGTGCACCGCCTTGTACGCGGCGATGCCGCCGGTGACTCCCACGACGATGTTCACGCTCCGATTCTGCCCCACGCACCTACACTCGGGAGGGTGTGCACGGTGGTGATCGAGGTGGAGCGCCCGGGGTCGGCGAGACTGCTCGCGGTGCGCGATGAGGATCCGCGGCGCGAATGGGATGCCCTCGGCCCCTGGTGGCCCGAGGAGTACCCCGGCGTGATCGGCATCCGCGACCGCCGTGCGGGCGGCGCCTGGCTCGCCGTCGATCCGGAGCAGGGGCGGCTGGCCGTGCTGCTCAACCGCGCCGACGTGCAGGAGCTCTCCGACAGCCGGGCGCAGACGCGGGGCACGCTGGCGCTGGAGTCGGTCGCGGGGCGCTCCCCCGATGGACCGCTGCCCATGCACGGGTTCAACCTCCTCGAGGTGCGACCGGAGGGCGCGCGGGTGCTGTCGTGGGACGGCGTCGAGCTGCGGGAGACCGCCGTGACTCCGGGCACGCACATGGTGGCGCACGACGACCTCGACGACCCGGTGACGCCGCGCATCCGCATGTGGCTGCCGCGGTTCCGCGCGCTCGGATCCGCCGCCCGCAGCGACGACTGGACGACCGAATGGATCGCACTGCTCGGCGAATCGGCGGAACTTCCTCCCGACGACGATCGTGCGATCATCCGCGACAACCGCCCCCACGGCTACCCCACCCAGTCGCTGCTCTACGCCACGGCCGCGCTCACCCCCGCCGGCGTCGAGGTGAGCGACCACACTCTCCCCGGTCCCGCGCACTGGGGCTGATCGGCGTCGCCCGCCGCACGCCGCCGCCACGCCGACGACTGCGTAGTCATCGACGGGGTCCGGCCGGTCTAGCATGGAAACCCCGGCACGGAAGAGGAGGGGCCATGCCGCCGAAGTCCCGCGGTGTCACGAGCATCGACGTCGCCAAGGCGGCGGGCGTCTCGCAGACCACGGTGTCGCGCATCGTCAACGGTCGCGACGGCGTCTCCGACGAGATCCGCGCGAAGGTCGAGGCGGCCATCGAGCAGCTCGGCTACCGTCCGAACCTCAGCGCCCGGAGCCTCGTCACCAGCCGCACGCAGACGATCGGCGTCGTGCTCGGCGATCCCCGCAACAGCTACTACGCCGAGCTGCTGCACACGATCAGCGACGAACTCAACCGCGCCGGCTACCGCGCCCTCATCCTCTCCGGTCGTGCCGACACCACCGAAGACCTCGCCCGCACGCTGTGGGAGACGAACGTCGACGGGGTCATCCTCACCACCACGCTGCTCTCGCCGGACGACGAGGGTCGCATCGTCTCCCTCGGGGTCCCCGCGGTGACGATGGGCCCGGGCGCCGTGCAGGACAACGACTCCATCTCTCCGGACAACCTCGACGGCGGGCGCATCGCCGGACGCCATCTCACCTCGCTCGGCCACCGTCGCATCGGGGTGATCGCCGGCCCGCTGGGCACGGCATCCGTGCGCGACCGTCACGAGGGCTTCCTCTCCGAACTGGCCGCCGCCGGCGTCGACTTCGACACGGCGCTGCTCGAGTCGGCCGATCTCGACTACACCCGCGCGTTCGACGCCGCGACACGGCTGCTGCAGCTGCCCGAGCCGCCCACGGCCCTGTTCTGCCACAACGACCTCGTGGCGTTCGGCGCGCTGAACGCGGCGAAGGCGCTCGGCATCGCCGTGCCCGAGCAGGTGTCCGTGCTGGGCTTCGACGACGTCGCGATGTCGTCGTGGCAGTCGTTCGACCTCACCACGGTGCGGCAGCCCATCCTCGACATGGCCCACGGCGCGGTCGAGCTGCTGCTGGCCCGGCTCGCCTCCCCGCAGCAGGATGCCGCGCACGTGCTTCTGCCCTGCAGCCTCGTCGAGCGCTCCACCACCCGCGCCCTCTGACCCTCGCGGGCGGACAGGCGGGCTCCGGTCAGGAGGCCAGGGCGGGGACGGATGCCGGGACGTCGCAGGAGAACCGCGCGCGGTACGCCGTGGGGGTGGTGCCGAGCACCCGGGCGAAGTTCTGGCGCAGCACCGCCGCCGAACCGAATCCGCACTCGTCGGCGATGCGGTCGAGGGGGAGGTCGGTGCGTTCGAGCATCCGCTGCGCGTGGATGATGCGCTGGCGGGCGAGCCAGGCCGCCGGGGTCGCGCCGTACTCCGCCTTGAAGCGCCGGGCGAACGTGCGGGGCGACATGTGCGCACGGGCCGCCAGTTGCTCGACGCCCAGGTCGTCGCGCAGGTGCTCGACCGCCCAGTCGGCCACGCCCGCGAGCGAGTCGCTCGGCACGACGGGGATCGGTCGGTCGATGAACTGCGCCTGACCGCCGTCGCGCTGCGGGGGCACCACCATGCGCCGGGCGATGCGATTGGTCAGCTCCGCGCCGAGTTCGAGCCGCAGCAGGTGCAGGCACGCGTCGATCCCTGCGGCGGTGCCCGCGCTGGTGATGATGCGGCCGTCCTGCACGAACAGCACATCGGGGTCGATCTCGACCTCGGGGTACATCGCGGCGAGGGTCTCGGAGTACATCCAATGGGTGGTGGCACGGCGACCGTCGAGCACCCCGGCCGCGCCGAGGATGAACGATCCGCTGCAGATGGTGAGCACCCAGGCGCCGCGGGCGACGGCATCGCGGGCGACGTCGATGAGGAGGGGGTCGATGTTCGTCCAGTACTCGCGCGGCACCGGGCAGAACACGACGAGGTCGGCCTCGTAGGCGAACGACAGGTCGTGCTCGACGTTCATCGAGAACCCGAGCTTCGAGGTCACGACGCCCGGGTGCGGGGCGACCACGCGGAAGTCGAAGTTCGGCACGCCGTCCCGGGACCGGTCGAGTCCGAAGGCCTCGCAGGCCAGGCCGAACTCGAACGGCGCGAAGCCGTCTTGCACGATGCAGGCGACCGTCTTCATACTGACTCCCCGGTTTGGCAGGATTCCTGCGGACGCCGTCGAATCTGCCACTCGTGGCACTTCTTCGACGGCCGTAGCGTTTCTGCCATGTTACTCCTTCTCCTCCTCCTCGCCATCGTCCTCTGGTCCGCCGCCGCGACCGTCGTCGAGCTGCATCGCGACGGCTACCGCGCCCTCCCCACCGACTGGCGTCGTGTGGTGCCCGACGATGCCCGGCGCCATCGCGCCGCACACGCTCGGAGGTCTACGCTCGGGGCATGAGCGACCCGCAGCAGCCGTCCTTCCCGCCGCCTTCGTTCGGACAACAGCCCACGTCCGGCCCGCACACCCCCGGCCAGCCGTCGCACCCGCCGCAG
>DAMDKH010000224.1:0-3502 GCA_032099965.1 Microbacterium sp. | reverse complement strand
GCGCGAGGAGACGGTGCCCGCGCCGCAGACCGCGCCCGTCGGCGTCGCCCGCGGGGTGGCGCCGACCGCGGCATCCCCCGCCGACGCCGACCGCACCGAGTCGATCCCGGTGAAGGGCGTGCGCAAGGCCACCTCGTCGGCGATGGTGCAGAGCGCCTATTCGGCCCCGCACGTCACCGTGTGGAAGGAGGTCGACGCCTCGCGCACCATGGAGCTCGTGAAGCGTCTCAAGGCCGCCCCGGAGTACGCCGACATCAAGGTGTCGCCGCTGCTCATCATGGCGCGCGCCGTGATCTGGGCCGCCCGCCGCACCCCCATGGTGAACGCCGCGTGGATCGAGACCGAGAACGGCGCCGAGATCGCCGTGCGCCACTACGTGAACCTCGGCATCGCCGCCGCGACGCCCCGCGGCCTGCTCGTGCCGAACATCAAGGACGCGCAGGACCTCGGCATGAAGGATCTCGCCCGCGCCCTCAATCGCCTCACCCTCACCGCCCGCGAGGGCAGGACGTCGCCCGCCGACCAGCAGGGCGGCACGATCACGATCACCAACATCGGGGTGTTCGGGATGGATGCGGGCACGCCGATCATCAACCCCGGCGAGGCCGGGATCATCGCGATGGGCACGATCAGCCAGAAGCCGTGGGTCGTCGACGGCGAGGTGCGCCCGCGCTGGGTGACCACGGTGGCCGGTTCATTCGACCACCGCGTGATCGACGGCGACGGCATGAGCCGCTTCATCGCCGACGTCGCCTCGATCCTCGAGGAGCCCGCGCTGCTCGTCGACTGATATTGGGCGGCCCGGTTCGCCGGCTCTCAGCGGCGGGGAAGGCCTGACCAGGCGAGAGCGTGATCGACCTCGCGCAGGTCGGCCTTTCGCGTCTGTTGTTCCCGGAGCAGGTTCAGCGCGATCGTCCGCCGAGCGGCGCGAGTCGCGATCCGCTTCTCGACGTGACGCGTGAGAGCGCCTGCGACGCGTTGGAGGAGCCGCTCGAAGCGGGTCGGCGCAGCGGTGCGGAGAACGGCGGTGGCCACGGTCACTCCTCCGCTCCGGTGACGGGGGCCGCCGAGGTCGGGAGGTCGAAGATCTCGGCACGCAGGGAGACCCGGCGCGTGTCTGGCGTGATCCCCTGCCCCCGGTATCGGTCGATGACCGCGTCGACGACGGCGGTGAGTTCTTCGCGGAGCTCCCTCATCTGCGTGGCCGTCAGATCGAGCACGGTCGTCATGATCACTCCCGCGTCGCGCCACTCCTCCGGCTCCTCCGCCGTCGGCCGATTGAGGTATTCCATGAGCGCCTGGTGCCGGAGGCGGAAGAACTCGGAGTTGACGATCTGGGCCGCCGCGCGGTTGCCCGGAGACGTCGTCTCGTGCGGCGCGGGAACGCTGACCCGCCCGGCGGGTCGCTCCCACCAGCGCTCGCGGCCCGTCCCTCGTCCGGGGACCTCCGAGATGAGGTCATGAGCGGCGAGGGCGCGCAGGTGATAGCTCGTCGCCCCCGATGTCTCGCCGACGAGGACGGCGAGGCTGCTCGCGGTCTGCGGGCCACGCTCACTCAGCAGGTCGTAGATGCGCACGCGCAGCGGATGCGCGAGCGCTTTGAGTGCGCCGGAATCCAGTGTCCGGACGGGGTCGGAGGTCATGGATGCAAAGATACCTTTGCAAAGAGTCCTTTGCAAGTATGCCGTCGCGGCTACGACCGCCCGAGTTCGGCGAGGGTGGTGACCGCGGCGGTGCCGGGATCCCACCGTCGCACGGTCACGGCGCGACCGCGGATGTCGCCGTCGACGAGCGCGAGTGCGGCCGGGAGGTCGGCGACGCGCAACCGGCGGGCGAGGGCGATGTGCGGCATCCACTCGCCGGGCGCCGTGTGCGGGGCGTCGTCGCCCGGTCCGACCGCGGCGTGGACGGCCGCATGCAGCTCGTGCAGGTCTGCGGTGGGCAGGATGCTCCGGACGAGCACCCGGCGGTCGCCCGTGCCGAAGAGCAGCGGTGCGCCCACCGTGATCGGGAAAGCCGCGATGTCGGCGAGGCCGCTCGCGTCGAACGGCGGCAGATCGGCACGCGCGAGGAGCGTGAGGTGCGGCCGGTTGCTCGCCGAGGTGTGCGCCGCGAGGCTCGACATGCCGCGGGCCGCGAGAGCATCCCACTCCGCGCGGACCGCCGCCTCCGTGGTGGGGTCGAGGAGCAGTTCGATCGACGAGGGCGAGGGCCGCGGCGCGGGTTCTGGCACGGATCGATTATGTCGCCGCGACCCGCGTGCCCCTAGCCTCGACCTATGACCGACGCACCGCTGGACGGACTCATCGACGGACACAACGACCTCCCGTGGGCGGCGCGGAACCTCGCCGCGTACTCCGTGGAGGGGCTCGACGCCCCCGATGCGCACTCCCCGTTCCAGACCGATCTGCCCCGCCTGCGGCAGGGCGGCGTGCTCGGGCAGTTCTGGTCGGTCTATGCCGAGGATGCCCCCGACGTCGACGCCGTGCAGTACACGATGGAGCAGATCGACTTCGTGCATCGCCTGGTGCGGCGCTACCCCGACCACCTGATGCTCGCGCGCACGGCGGCCGACGTCGAGCAGGCGGGCCGCGACGGCCGGGTCGGCAGCCTGCTCGGGGCCGAGGGCGGGCACAGCATCGCGGGGTCGCTCGCGGTGCTGCGCCTGTTCGCGCGGCTCGGGGTGCGGTACATGACCCTGACGCACAACAACAACACGCCCTGGGCCGACTCCGCCACCGACGAACCCCGGAACGACGGGCTGAGCGAGTTCGGCGAGGCGGTCGTGCGTGAGATGAACGCGCTCGGGATGCTCATCGATCTGTCGCATGTGGCGGAGTCGACGATGCGCGATGCGCTGCGGGTCACCGATTCGCCGGTCATCTTCAGCCACTCGTCGTGCCGCGCGGTGACGGAGCATCCGCGCAACGTCTCCGACGGCATCCTCCGCCGGCTGCCCGACAACGGCGGGGTGATCATGGTCTCGTTCGTGTCCGTGTTCGTCTCGCAGGACTACGCCGCGTGGTGGACGTCCGGACGGGAGGGCGAGGCGCCGCCCGTGGGTCTCGAGCACGTCGTCGCGCACCTCGACCATGCCCGCGAGGTGGCCGGCATCGACCACGTGGGCATCGGCAGCGACTTCGACGGCTTCCCCTCCTTCCCCGACGGGCTCGGCGACGTCGCGGGATTCGCCCGCCTGCGCGACGCGCTGTCGGTGGCCGGGTGGTCGGATGCCGACATCCGGAAGGTCTGGTCGGGCAACATCCTGCGGGTGCTCCGCGCGACCGACGAGCGCTTCGCCGCGCAGTCCCGCGACTGACCCCTCACGAGGAGGAGAAGGGGCGCAGACTACGCGAGCACGCTCAGCCGCTGTTCGGCGAGGAGCGGCACCGCGTGCTCGCGCGCGGCGCGGCGGGCGGTGGCGACGGCTCCGACCGACACGACCTCCGCGCCGAGTCCCGAGGCCAGGATGAGGGGCGCCGGCAGGTGCAGCTCGGCGGGG
>DAMDKH010000223.1:0-3517 GCA_032099965.1 Microbacterium sp. | reverse complement strand
CGCCGACCCCGAGGCGAGGCCCACCTATCGCGCCGCCACCTTCGCCGAGCTCATCCCGCAGCTCGAGTGCTGGCTGCACGCCCCGAACCCGCTCCCTTCCGCACCCACCCTCACCCCCACCCCCATCGAAGGATGATCATGCGCACCTCCCCCTTCCGTCGCTCGGCCGCCGGCTTCGTCGCCGCGGGCGCGCTCCTGACCGTCGCGCTCGCCGGATGCTCGTCGAACTCGGCCGCTCCGGCCGACTCCGCCGCCCCCGCCGAGGACCCGGACTCGATCGTGCTGGCCCTCGTGCCCTCGCAGGACCAGGACGGCCTCGTCGACACCGCCGCCCCGCTCACCGACTACCTCACCGAGGAGCTCGGCATCGAGGTCACCGGTGTCGTCTCGAAGGACTACCAGGCGGCCGTCGAGGCGATGGGCGCCGGTCAGGCGCAGATCGGCTTCCTGCCGTCGCTGCAGCTGTGGCAGGCCAACGACATGTACGACGCGTCCGTCGTGCTGCAGACCGAGCGCAACGGCAACATCACCTACCCCGCGCAGTTCATGACGAACAACCCCGACAAGTACTGCGACGACGAGCCCGTCGAGCGCGACGGGATGCTCTTCTGCAACGGCGCCGACGCGATGACGGGCCCCGCGGGCCTCGACAGCATCGACAAGGTGAAGGGCGCGAAGGTCGCGCTGCTCGGGCCCGGGTCTCCCGCCGGCTACATCTACCCGGTGCTCGCGCTGCAGGAGGCCGGCCTCGACACCGACGCCGACATCCAGCAGATCCCCGTCACGGCGAACGACGCCTCGGTGCTGGCCGTCTACAACGGCGACGCCGAGGTGGGCTTCAGCTTCTGGGATGCCCGCACCATCGTGAAGAAGGACACCCCGGACGTCGGGGAGAAGGTCGTCGTGTTCGCGATGACCGAGGAGATCCCCAACGACGGCGTGGCCGTGTCGAAGGACCTCTCGCCCGAGCTGCAGGACCGCATCACGAAGGCTCTCGAGGACTTCTCGAACACCGAGGAGGGCTCCGAGATCCTCACGAGCATCTACTCGATCACCAAGCTCGCCCCGGCCGACCCCGACTCGCTCGACGTCGTCGCCCGCGCCGCGCAGGCCCTGGGACTCCAGTAAATTGTCCGACCGGCTCTCGCCCGTGGACGCCGCAGCTCCGGTTGCGGCGTCCACGCCGTGGTCCATCCGCCTCGACGGCGTCACGGTGCGCTACCCCAACGGCACGATCGGCCTGAACCACGTGTCGCTCGACATCGCCGCGGGCGAGATGGTCGCCGTCGTGGGGCTCTCCGGCTCGGGGAAGTCCACCCTGATCCGCACCATCAACGGCCTCGTTCCCGTCACCTCCGGCACGCTCGAGGTGGGGGAGCACCGGGTCTCCGGCGCCTCGCCCCGTACGCTCCGCCGCCTCCGCGGCGACATCGGCATGGTGTTCCAGGGGTTCAACCTCGCCGGCCGCGCCAGCGTGCTGCAGAACGTGCTCGTCGGACGCCTCGCCCACACGCCCCTGTGGCGCACGCTGGTCGGCGCCTACCGCGAGGACGACAAGCAGCTCGCTTATCAGGCGCTCGACCGCGTCGGCATCCTCCCCAAACTCCACTCCCGTGCCTCCGACCTCTCGGGCGGGCAGCAGCAGCGCGTGGCCATCGCCCGGGCCCTCGCCCAGGAGCCGCGGATCGTGCTGGCCGACGAACCCGTCGCCAGCCTCGACCCGCCGACCGCGCACGGGGTGATGAACGACCTGCGCCGCATCAACCGCGACCTCGGCATCACGGTGCTCGTGAACCTGCATCTGCTCGACCTCGCGCGCGAGTACGGCGCACGCATGATCGGCATGCGCGCCGGGGAGGTCGTGTACGACGGACCGGCGACGAGCGCCACGGATGCCGACTTCGAGCGCATCTACGGGCGGTCGCTGACACCGCAGGACCGGTTGGACACGTGAGCACGCCGACCCGCGCATCCACCGCGCGTCCGGGGGCGCTCGACGTGCCGTCCCGCCCGCCCGGAGCCTGGAAGGGCCCCGCGGTCGTGGGCGTCGTCGTCGTGGCGACGATCGTCATGTGCCTGCCCGGCATCGGGATCGGCGTCGACTTCGACGCGATCGCCCGCAACTGGCAGAACGGCGCCGACCGGATCGGGAAGCTGCTGCTGCCCGACTGGAGTTTCTTCCCGCGCACCCTCCCGCCCCTCATCGAGACGCTGCAGATGGCGGTCATCGCGACCGCGATCGGGGCCGCGGTCTCCCTGCCGCTGAGCTTCTGGGCGGCGCGGGCGACGAACCCGTCCGGTCCCGCCCGCGTCGTGGTCCGCGGCATCCTCAACGTCATCCGCAGCGTGCCCGACCTGCTGTACGCGGCCATCCTCGTCGCGATGGTCGGCGTCGGCGCGCTCCCCGGCATCCTGGCGCTGCTGCTGTTCAACGTCGGCATCATCGTCAAGCTCGTCTCCGAGGCGATCGACACCAACGACCGCGGGCCGCTCGAAGCCGGGAAGGCGGTCGGAGCCACCCAGGCCCAGATCAACCGCACGCTCGCGCTCCCGGACGCGTGGCCGGCGTTCGCGAACCAGACGCTCTACGTCTTCGAGCTGAACGTGCGCGCCTCGACCGTGCTCGGCCTCGTCGGCGCCGGGGGGATGGGCCTGCTCATCGACGCGGTGCGCACCTTCTACCGCTACGACCAGCTCTCGCTCATCATCCTGGAGATCCTCATCGTCGTCATCGTGATCGACCTCGTCTCGGATGCCGTCCGCCGGAGGCTCGTATGACCGCCGCGCTCACCGTGATCCCCGACCGTCCGCGCCGCCCCTGGCTGCTCGCGGGATGGGTGCTCGTCACCGGCGTCGTCGTGCTCGCCTTCTGGTCGATCGACATCGCCTGGGGCCGCCTCGCCGACCTCCCCGCCGAGATCGTGCGCTACACCGGCCTGATGTTCGCCAGCCCGAACTGGGAGAAGCTGCCGGAGGCGCTCTGGCAGACCTGGCGCAGCATCGAGATGGCGTGGGTCGGCACGATCCTCGGCATCCTGCTCGCCACCCCGCTCAGCCTCATCGCCGCCCGAGGATTCGGGCCCGCCTGGCTGCGCGCGCTGCTGCGCGGGCTGTTCTCCCTCATCCGGGCCGTGCCCGAGATCATCATCGCGATCGTCATCCTGTCTGTCACGGGTCTGACGCCCTTCACCGGGGCGCTCGCCCTCGCGATCAACGGCGTCGGCACGCTCGGCAAGTGGGGGTACGAGGCCGTCGAAGCCGTGCCGCGCGGACCGATCGAGGCGGCGCGGGCCGCGGGCGGCGGCACCTCCCAGGTGCTCCGCTGGGGCGTGTGGCCGCAGGCCGAACCCGCATTCTGGTCGTTCTGGCTCTACCGCTTCGAGATCAACGTGCGCTCCTCGGCCGTGCTCGGCCTCATCGGTGTGGGCGGGATCGGCGACATGCTCACCTCCTACACGCAGTACCGTGAGTGGTCGACGGTGGGTGTGCTGCTCATCGTGGTCGTGGTGGTGACGAT
>DAMDKH010000222.1:0-3525 GCA_032099965.1 Microbacterium sp. | reverse complement strand
TGCGCGAGGCGCAGGCCGATGCGGGGGTAGATGTCGTGCGCGTCGCCGACGGGCGCGTCGCCCAGGCCACGCAGCGCCGTCGCGGTGCCGGCGGGGTCGACGACGGTGAACTCGATGGGCGCCTGGATCTGGGTGAAGGGCAGATCGTTCCGCACGGTGACGGTCCGGTCCGCGAGGTGGGCGGCGAGGCCGGCCAGTTCGTGCTCGTTGTGCAGCAGCGGGGAGAGCCCGCCGGCCGAGTCGAGCACCGCGCGCGCGACGGCGAAGGATCGTCCGGACGGAGCGGGGATCCGCACCCGGGATCCCGAGCGCACCGCGTCCTCCGCGGGGTGCCCGGCGAGGATCGGCACCGGGGTGCGGTGCCGTCCGACGAGCATGGTGCCCATGCTCTCGACCGTGCCGTCCTGCGCGAGCGTGAGGGGGATGGCGAAGTCGGATCCGCCCTCGGCGACCTCGTCGAGCAGGTCGGCGACAGCCGTGACGGAGAAGGTCGACCGGGGGTCGAGCACCGCGAACACCGCGCTGCGTGAACGCATCAGCTCGCGATTGACGACGTAGGCGTAGGGCTCGCCGTCCTGCAGGAGCTCCGCACTGCGATCAGCGCGGCCGTGCACGGCGGCCCGCACCTGACGCCACTCGTCGGGCTTGACGCCCACGGCGACGAACCGGACGTCGGTGCCCGCCGGGAGCTGCGGGAGATCGGCGAGCTTGGCGTACAGCGTCGGATCGTGGCGCTGCAGGAGGCAGACCACCGTCGACGGCGCCTCCGGGCCGGGCTCGGCGATGGTCGTGTGACGCAGCCGCACCTCCGTGTTCCACCCGACCGGCTCGGTGGTGGAGATGCGATCGCTCGCGTCGGCGGAGTTGTCGTACAGCGCGCCGAGCGTCGGGACGTGCGTGATCGGACCCCGCGCCGCGAGCTTGAGGATGAGGTCGTAGTCGACCGCCCGCCGCAGCGTCGGGTCGAAGCCGCCCACGGCGTCGACCTCCTCCTTGCGGGCGATCAGCGTGTTGAGGTCGATCGAGTTCCCGCGCAGCAAGCTGTCGGGATCGGGCGAGCCGTAGCGGTAGCGCACCGCCGCGCCGTCATCCAGACCGATCGTGGCGTAGGCGGCCGTGAGCCGCTCCCGCGCCATCGTCGTCACCATGTCGTGGAGGAACGTCGGCATCCACGTGTTGTCGCTGTCGAGGAAGGCGATGTACTCGCCCGTGGCCTCGTCGATGCCGGCGTTGCGCGCGGCGCACACACCCAGATGGTCACGCTGCAGCAGGCGGATGCGGTCGTCGCGGCGCGCGAGCAGCTCGGCCACCGCCACCGTGTCGTCCCAGGAGCCGTCGTCGACGATGAGCAGTTCCCAGTCGCGCCAGGTCTGCGCCAGCACCGACTCGACGGCTTCGCGCATCGATCCGCCCCGGTTCCAGACGGGCATGATGATGCTGACCCGCCCGCCGGCGGGCGGGGTCGCCGATGCCTCGAACGACGCATCGTGCACGAGCTCCGCGCGGGGATAGCGGGCGCGTCGATCGCGCTGCAACGCCGCCCATTCGACGGTCGCATCGAAGAGCACCGGGTAGATCTCGGACCACGGCATCCGCCGCTCGCCGCCCGAGTCGACGGTGAGCTCGGTGGACGGATCGGCGGTGACGCGCTGCCAGAGGTGACCGACGGGTCCTGCGGGGTGGTCGAGCGCTTCGGGGTGCTCCTCGACGTAGCTGCGCGTGCTCCACACCCCGGTGGTCGTGGCGTGCCACGCGCCGGAATTGAAGTAGTCGTAGAGCACGGGACGATTCGTGCGGATCATGCCGCGACGCAGGACGAACGGGTCGGTGAGCACGTTGAGGGTGTAGCCGAGCCGGAACCCCTCCGACGCGTAGTGCGAGGCCGCCTCCTCGGCGGTGATCGACGGCACGCCGAGCTGAGCGGCGTAGAGGCGGGTGTCGATGATGCCCAACCGCGCCAGGCGCTCCGCCCGGCGTCGGGGGTCACCGGACTCGATCACGTTCTTCACGACGGGCACGCGCCGAGCGAGGCGCGACACCTCACGAATCGTCGACATCGGCGCGGTGTCCTTTCTGCGAGGAGGAAGCGGGGGCACGGTAGCCGAACAGGCGCTGCTCCACCGGGTTGAGCCGGGCGAAACCGTAGTTCTCGTACTGACGACGGGCGTAGAACGGCGCGGTCTCCTGCAGGAAGTCCCGCACGCCCTCCATCGCCTCCGGGTAGCGCTGCTCGAGGGCGTCGAGCAGATCGCCGGCGCCGAGCCAGTACGGGTCGTAGCGCAGCGTGTCGAGCTTGATCAGCGGCAGCCGTCCCCCGTCGAGGGTGGCGTCGGCGAACGCTGTCGACCAGTTGAGGTTGTCGGCCTCGGCCGGGTCGCGGTGGTTGCGGGCGTCGAAGTAGCCGTCTTCGAGGGTGTCGAACCGTGCCGGGAACTGCCGTCGCCGCTTCCGGAGCCAGTGCACGCCGCGACGGACCGCGCGCAGACGCTCGCCGCGGGTCGGGGTGAAGTACGAGTCGAAGCGGTACCCGGCGTCGACCATCGCCCGGCTGATGCCGACCTCCTGCAGCTGGATCGCGCTCTGCCGGTCGGTGGCCGGCTTCGAGTCGGTCCAGAACGACCGGAACGCCTGCGAATGCAGGGCCTCCGACGTGAAGTGGAGGAAGTAGCTCTGCACGTGCGGCGAGTGCCGAGCGGTGCGCGTGATGCCCCAGAACTCGACCGGGCGGGCGCTCATGGTGCGGATGATCTCGCCCAGCGGACGGAAGAACCCGACGTACGAGTCGTTGGTCAGCAGGAGTTCGTCGTACCCCTGCGCCCAGTCGTTGCGTTCGAGGCCGTCGCGCCACGAGCCGAAGTCATGACCGTAGTTCGCCCGTCGCACGAGAGTCGCGCGGGCCGAGATGGCGTCGGCCGCCTGCGGGGTGAGGTCGACCGTCGTCGCGAGCACGACGTCGTCGAACTGCGCACCGAGCTCGTCGAGCTGCCGCAGCAGATGGGGAGCGGCTTCGCCGCGGGGGTCGTAGTGCGCCACGAGGGCCAGTCGCCGGGTCATGCGCGGGCGCCTCCGGCGTCCTCGCGCGCTCGCGGGGTGGTCTGCGTGAGGGGCATGGAGGAAGCCTTCCGGTGAGAGCCGATCAAGGAGCGCGGGGGGCGAGGAGGAGTTTACCGTGCACGCCCGGGACGCCCGGCGGGTCAGATGTCGAGCAGATCCCGGAGCGCCTGCAGGCGCTCACGCGCCCCGTCGACCGCAGCGGTCGTGCCGGAGCCGTCCTCCACGGCGCTGCGCAGCGTCGACAGGGCCTCGGAGTACTCGGTCACCGCCGCGTACCAGTCGGTGGCGATCGCACGCGGCGCGGCCGCCTCGGCGAGGCGTCCGGCATCCTGCTGCAGCTGGTCGACGACCTGCACGGCCTCGGTCGACGAGGCTCCGTCGAGCATGCCCAGACCGGTGCCGGCGTCGTCGAGGCGGGGCTTCACCTGAGTGATGAACGTCCCGAGGTCGGGGTCGGGCACCGGGGGAGCG
>DAMDKH010000221.1:0-3528 GCA_032099965.1 Microbacterium sp. | reverse complement strand
CGCCCGGCGTCCCCCACGCCCCCGGCGTCCCCGCCCCCCGGCGTTCCCGACGCCCCGCCGCCGTCACGCGGCGCGACACGGCATCACCACGCGTGCAGCTCGGCGGTCAGCTGCGCGAGGTACTCCGGTGGGCCGGCCGTGCGGAACCACAGCCAGAGGTCGGCGGCGTGGATCGGGTACCAGGCCTCCACGTCCGCAGGGTTTGCTCCGTATGCCCGGATCAGCACGTCCGCCGAGCGGGGGTCTTTGCGTGAGGCGCCGTACGCCGCCCGCGCCAGCTCGCGGATCGGATCGCCGACGTGCGCGGCCTCCCAGTCGACGATCCCGGTGACGACCTCGTCGACGGCGAGCAGGTTGCCGTCGCCCCAGTCGCCGTGGCAGAACACCCGGCCGGACGACGGAGGGATGCGCAGGGGCAGACGGGGTCCGTCGGCGGCGCGGTAGCGCGCGACGATCGACGCGTCGTCGGGAGCGGGCGGGAGTGTCGTCGGGGTGTCGAGCGCGTGCAGTCGGCGGAAGAGGGAGGCCGAGGCGCGCAGCCCCGCGAGGCGGGTCTCGGGATCGACCTCGTCGAGCCGTGTGCCCGAGAGCTCGGTCATCACGATCGCGCCCGGGCTCTCGTCGACCACCTGCGGGACGGGGAGTCCCGACCCTTCCAGCGCCCGGAGCGCCTGCAGCTCGGTGTCGTGCCGCGCCGGATCCCGGAGGCGCTTCTCGACGAACCGCTGCCCTTCGCGCATCACGAGCCGCACCTCGCCGACCGCTCCCTGCCGCATCCCGTCATCCTCGCACGCGGGTCGCGGTGCGTGAGGGGTCAGGACGCGCCGCATCGCCGCATCCGGAGGCGGCGTTTCGCGACCCCTCACGGCCGGAGGACCCCGGAGCCGCGTCAGAACCCGGGGTAGTCCTTCAGCTTCTCCTCGAACGTCGCGCGGTCGTCGTCGCTGAGCACGGCGCTCGCGAGCACGAACAGCTGCATGCCCTCCAACGGCTCACCGGTGCGCGCGCTCTGCGCCTCGCGTTCGAGGCGGAAGTCGCCGGTCGGATCGTTCGAGAGGTCGAAGATGTTCGTGTAGAACCGCAGCGGCTCGGGGAAGTTCTCGGTGTACGACTCCCAGGTGTGCTGCGTGCGGGGGTCGTCGGAGCCGTACATCTTCGACACCACACCCGGGTCGATGCCGGACTGCGCCGGGTCGTTGAAGGCGTAGAGCTCCCATAGGCCGTGCTCGGCGACGACCTCGTTCGCGACGGCCATGACCTCGAGCTTGCGGTCGTAGTCCTGGATGGGCTCGTTCGTCGCCCAGCCCACCGACGTGTACTCGTACAGCATCGATTCGCCGCCGTAGCCGTTGCGCTCGGGGCGGAGGTCCTCGTCGGAGATCTGCACCCACGTGTAGCCGAAGCGGTCGCTGAGGCGCTGGCGGATGTCGGCGAACAGGCTGTCGGCCTCGGCCCGCACCTCTTCGAGGGATGCCTGGTCGAGCACGTCCCGCGGGTTGGTGCCCTTGATGCCGGGGTAGGCCTCGGCGTGACGCTGCTCGTCGCTCTTCGCCCCGTCGTAGCTGCCGCTCGCCGAGGTCTGCAGGGCGCTGAGGCCGCCGACGGTCGCCACGTTGAACAGCACCGTGATGACGAGCGCGATCGCGCCGAGGGTGCGCCCGCGGCGCGTGACGATTGCGCCGATCACCACGGCGAGCACGACCAGCTGCACCGCGAGCATCGTCACGCCGTAGAGCACGTCGGTGCCGCCGGCGAGGAGGGTGGCGAGAAGCACCAGCGCGAAGAGGATGCTCGTGCACAGGGCGATCCAGCCCAGGGCGTTGCCCGACCCGCTCTCGTCGTCGCCGTCGACCGCCACGAAGGTCGGGAACCGGGGAGGGGCGGGGGGCTCCTGGCCGCGGCGTGCACCCCGGTAGCCGCCGGGCGGCGGGACGGGAGGCGCCCCCTCGGAGCCGGCGACGTACCGGGCGCGCCGGCGTTCGTGGTCGCTCACCATGGCCTGTCCGTTCCCCCGGTGCCGTCGCCCTCGCCGTCCTGCTGCTGATCTCGTTCCTGGGTGCCCTGCTCGAGCTTGTCCTTGAGGTCTTCCAGCTTGTCGCCGTCGGGCTGAGCGGGCTGTTCCTGCTCCTCCTCCGGCTGCTCCTCGGAGGGTTCCTGCTCCTGCTCCTGCTGCTGCTGCTTCTCCTTCAGCCGCTCCTCCGAGTCGTCCAGGCTCTCGCCCGGGTCGCGGTTCGGATCGGACGACTGGTTCTGAGCTTCCTCGCTGCGGCACTCCTCCGGGGTCTCGACCGTGATCGCGAGCGCCTCCGCGTAGAGCTCGGCGGCCCCGGCACCGTCGCCGTCGTCGCGGGCGGCGTCGCCCATCCGCTCGATCACGAGCGAGAGGTTGACCCGCACGTCGCACACCTCGAGGCCGGTGGCCAGGTCGAGCGCCTCTTCCAGCTTCGCGCGCGCCTCGGGCAGGGCCTCCGCGCCGGCGAGGGCGGTGCCGATGTTGAACGGCGCCTTGTACGGCTCGAACCAGTTGAGGAACTCCTGCCCCCGTGCGGCCGACTCGCTGCCGGCGTAGTCGTCGACCACGTACGCGCTGATCGACTGGTGGGCGAAGGCGTACATGCTCAGCAGCTTCCCGACGAAGAGCAGACCGACGAGCACGAACGGGAGACCGGCGACGGCCAGCCACCGACGGATGCTCCGGCGGCGACGGTTCGCGGCGAGCAGTTCCGCCGCCGCGGTGCGGGCATCGCTCATGATGCGCCTCCGTCCTGCGAGGGAGGCGTGCGGAGACCGCGCAGCCGGGAGACGAGAAGCGTCGCGCGGGCCAGCTCCACGCCGAGCAGGGCCACGACGAGGAGCGCGGCGATCCAATAGAGCTCGGTCACGTTGCCGACCTCTCCCGCCGCGGCGAAGTCCGTGGTGGTCGTCGGCGCTTCGGGAAGCTCCGGCTCGGTGTCGGGCGTGCGGTGCTGATACTCGACCCCCAGGTCGCCGGCGATGGCGGCGAGGTTCTGCTCGTCGATCACCGACAGCGCCTGCGCCCCCTGATACTCGATGTACCCGGCGTCTTCGCCGTCGACGCCGCCGGTCGTGATGCGCATCGGGCCGCCCTCGGCGGTGCCGTAGCCGAGCACGGCGCCGCCGTCGGTGTACTCGGCGCTCGCCGCGAACGACTCGGGATCGGACGACACCGTCTGCTCGCCGTCGCCGAGATAGAACACCATGCGGGAGCGGTCGGGCGAGGCATCCGCCGCCGCCGCGAGCGTCTCGGCCAGCAGGTCGGCCGCGATCCCGATCGAACTGCCGCGCGACTGGGCCGTGACCTCGGGGCGCAGCACGTCGACCGATCCGATGAGCGCCGTGGTGTCGGTGGTCAACGGCATGCGCAGCTGCGCCGACGCGTCGGAGGTGAGCAGGGCGAAGCGGGCGCCGGGGTAGGCCGTGACGAGGGCGCGCACGTCGTCGCGCACGCCGTCGAGGCGCGGCTGCCCCTCGGCCCAGTCCTCGGCGACGATGCTGGCCGTGGTGTCG
>DAMDKH010000220.1:0-3550 GCA_032099965.1 Microbacterium sp. | reverse complement strand
TCGCCATCGACGCCCCGGCGGGGGTCGAGGTGCGCTGGCTGCCCCGCGCCGAGGGCGAGCCGCACGGCTTCGAGCTGATCCCGGCGGTGCTGGCCCACCTCGGCGACGACGACGCCGACGACGAGATCCGTGTGAAGGACATCGAGGGCGAGGACCTGCTGTGGGAGACGCCGGTGTACTCGGCGTCGGGCGAGGTGATCGCGGCGGCGGATGCTCCGGGCGACCGCTACTTCTGGATCGCCGGGGAGAGCGGCGTCGTCACCACGCTGCGCCGCCACCTCGTGAAGGACCTCGGCATCGACCGCGGCCAGGTGGCCTTCATGGGCTACTGGCGCCGCGGCGTCGCCATGCGCGGCTGAGCATCCGGCCGGTCGGTGCCGTCGCGAGAAGTCCCGCTCCCCGGGTCGGGAAGCGGGACTTTCTGCGACCGGAGCATCGACGAACGGATGCCCCGGGCCGGGGTCACTTCGCGAGGAAGCTCTTCAGTGCGGCGTTGACCTCGTCGGCGTGGGTCCAGAGGAGGCCGTGCGGGGCGCCCTCGACCTCGACGTACTCAGCGGCGGGGACGGCCTGGTGGAAGCGGCGCGCGGTGGCGTCGATCGGGAGGATGTTGTCCTTCGTGCCGTGCAGGATGAGGGTGGGCTTGCCGGCGGCGGCCACGGCCTCGACGTCGCCGCGGAAGTCCTCGATCCAGGCGGGAACCACCGCGTAGGCGGCGACGGGGGCGCTGCCGACGGCCACGTTCCAGCTGCCGGTGACGGCCTCCTGGCTGATGCGCGAGCCGAGGTTCTCGTCGAGGTTGTAGAAGTCGTTGTAGAACTGCGTGAACCAGGCGAAGCGGTCGCCCTTGGCGGCGGCGGCGATGCCGTCGAAGACGTCCTGCGGCACGCCCTCGGGGTTGTCGTCGCGCTGCACGAGGAAGGGCTCGAGCGAGGCGAGGAAGGCGAGCTTGGCGACGCGCTCGTGGCCATAGCGGCTGACGTAGCGGGCGAGCTCTCCGGTGCCCATCGAGAAGCCCACGAGCACGACGTCGCGGAGGTCGAGGGTCTCGAGCACGGTGTTCAGGTCGGCGGCGAACGTGTCGTAGTCGTAGCCGCTGTTGACCTTCGACGATCCGCCGAAGCCGCGGCGGTCGTACGTGATGACGCGGTAGCCCTGGGCGAGGAGTTCGCGGGTCTGGCGCTCCCAGCTGTGTCCGTCGAGGGGGTAGCCGTGGATCAGGACGACCGGCTGGCCGGAACCCTGGTCTTCGTAGTAGAGCTCGATCGGGGTGCTGTTCTCGTTTCCGACGGTGATGTAGCCCATGATCCTGGTCCTTTCGGTTCCGGTGAGAACGGTCGTTCTCGCTCGATATGTCCAACATAGAGAACGTTCGTTCTCATGTCAAGTAAACTTCTGGCATGACTGAAGAAGAGGCCAGGGAACGCATCCTCTCCGCCGCCGAGGAGCTCTACTACCGCAAGGGATACGCGGCCGTGGGCATGGACGAGCTGCGGCAGGCCGCCGGCGTGTCGCTGCGGCGCCTCTACGGTCTCTTCCCCGCGAAGGCCGACATCGTCACCGCCGTGCTCGCGCGCAAGCACGGCGAGTGGGAGAGCGGTCTGACCACCGCGGTGGCGGATGCCGAGGGTGACGCCCGGGCCCGCCTCCTCGCCGTCTACGGCTACCTCCAGGACTGGTTCTGCACCGACGGCTTCCGCGGCTGCGCATTCATCAACGCGTTCGGCGAGCTCGGCGGCACGAACCCCGAGGTCGCCGAGATCGTGCGGGCGCACAAGGCCTCGTTCCAGCAGTACATGACCGGTCTCGTCACGAACGCCGGAGCATCCCCGGCCCTGGCCGCGCAGCTGTCGATCCTCGCGGAGGGCGCTCAGAGCACCGCGGCGATCTCGGGAGACGCGGCGGCGGCGGTGCAGGCGCGCCGTGCGGCGGAGGTGCTGATCGACGCCGCGGTGGCCGGCTGAGGCATCCGCTCGGCCGTGCCGGCGACGGGCCGCGAGCGGGCTGCACCCTTATTCGCTAGCCAGGCTAGAGATCTGTCGGGTGGGAGTCAAGGGGCTGGGGAAGCGTGCCTCGCCCCGGTAGCGTGCCCCACATGGAGACGCAGACGAAGACCCCGACGACGGGCATCGCCCGCCAGAGCACGATCATCGCCGCCGCCGTGTTCATGCTGATCGCCGCGGCGGTCGGCGCCGGCGCGTTCGGCGGAGCATCCGTCGACGATCTGCAGGACGGCGCGCTGTCGGCTCAGGGGTCGTACCTGGCCCCCGCCGGTCCCGCCTTCTCGATCTGGGCGCTCATCTACCTGGGGCTCCTCGCCTACACGGTGTGGCAGGCGCTTCCGGCGCAGCGGACGGATGCCCGCCAGCAGGCCGTGGGGCCGTGGATCGCCGCGTCGATGGTGCTGAACGGGCTGTGGCTCGTCACCGCGCGCTTCCTGACGCTGTGGTTGACCGTCGTCGTGATCGCCCTGCTGCTCGCGACACTCGCGCGGATCATCGTGCTGCTCGGCCGGTTCCCGGGCAAGAACGTGCTCGACCGGGTGCTCACCGACGGAGCCAACGGGCTGCACTTCGGCTGGGTGACGATCGCCACGGTCGCCAACACGGCCGCCTGGTTCACCCAGATCGCGCCGGAGAGCTGGGCCGAGCAGGCCGACGTCTGGGCGATCGGCGTGCTCGCCGTCGTGCTTGTGATCGGCGTCTCCGCCGCCCTGCTCACCGGTCGTATCGCCCCGGCGCTGGCGACCGCCTGGGGTCTCGCCTGGCTCGCCGTGGGGCGGTTCACGGATGCCCCGGAGAGCGTGCCGACGGGCATCGCCGCGATCATCGTCGCCCTGCTGCTCGTGGCTGCCGGGGTCATCGCCGTCGGACGCGCCCGGGCCCGCGCGCACGTCTGACGCGCGCGGCGACGGGCTCAGCCGAGTTCACCTGAGCCGTAGGGACGCACCGGCTGCTGCTTCTGGAAGGCGTACTCGCCGCCCACCCGCCCGCCGAACGGGCGGCCGTGGTCGGCGAACTCCTCGCGGTAGTAGGCGAGACGCCACGGTCCCATCTCGATGCGCGACCCGGTGCGGAGGATGCGGGCGTCGTCGGAGCTGTGCGGCAGGTTGGGGCGCCCGCCTCCCGTGGGTGCATGGGCATACAGCACGTACTCGTCGTCCTCGTTGTGGCGGATCTCGGCGTGCACCTTCTCGAGTCCCTCCAGGCGCAGGTCGGCGTCAGGACGAAGAGCCGACGGCGAAGATGAGCCGCGGGCGCCCGGAGCCCGGGATGTAGTGCGTGGTGGTCACGCGGCGGCGGAAGTACCGGACCAGGGTCGGAACCAGCGGCCAGAGCGTCGGCGGCGGCGCGGCCAGACGGAAAGCGTCGTCCGAGGGGCGTCTCCGCGTCTCGGTGAGCAGCGCGGCGAGGTTCCCCAGCCGGATGTGGGGCGAGCCCGCCACCGCGCGCCCGACGGGCCCCGACTTCACGTCGCCGAAGCGCAGAAGAGTGCCATGCGGTCCGTCCACGCGCACGCTGACCCCGCGGCGTGCGAGCCCGTCGGCGAG
>DAMDKH010000219.1:1830-3563 GCA_032099965.1 Microbacterium sp. | reverse complement strand
GCGGCTGATCGAGCTCCCCGGCTCCCCGGTGCGCGAGATCTTCGCGGCGACGCGCTCGTCGTCGCGCGACAATGCGGCCGTGATCGCCGTGCGCGACGCCCTCGCCGAGGCGCTGGCCGCGCACCACCCGCGCTGACCCGGCTCGCACCGGCATCCGGCACGTCGGAGGGATCTCACGTCGAGCCGCGGATGTCAATCCCGTCGCCTTCGCGAAGGGGCGGTGCGAGGGTGGCATCTCATTCACCCACCGATGAAGGGAGACGCCATGAGCGGCACCGACGACATCAAGAACAACGCCGAGAAGCTGACCGGAAAGGTCAAGGAGGGCGTGGGTAAGGCCACCGACAACGAGAGTCTCGAGGCCGAGGGCCACGCGGACCAGACGAAGGCTTCCGCGAAGCAGGCCGGCGAGAACGTGAAGGATGCCGGTCGCAACGTCAAGGACGCGTTCGACCACTGATCCCGCAGGAGCGGCGTCCTCGACGCCGCTCCTCCCGGACATGGATGAGGCCCGCCACTCGGGCGGGCCTCATCCATATCTGGCTCTAGCTGCGGCGGCTACCGGTGATGGACCGGACCAGCCACGCGATCACGGCGATCGCGAGGAGGACGAGTCCCACCCACAGGAGGAACTGCAGCGACTGCACGAGTCCTCCGGTGATCGCGAGGATCACGGCGACGACGATGACGATGATGAGGAGGATGTTCATCGTTCTTCCCTTCTCTCCGAGGCGGGCGCCCCGATTGCTGTGACTGTCAACGTAGCGATCGATGGGGCCCGCGGCAGAGGGGGTTGACGGGGACACCCCGACGATGCCATGAGGAGGCACCATGCCCGGAGGGCGGAACAACTCCCTGAAGGACCCCGAACTCTACGAAGAGCTCCGCGATGACGGAGCCTCGAAGGAGAAGGCCGCCCGCATCTCGAACGCGGCGGCACGGGACGGACGCAGGAAGGTCGGCGCCCGCGGCGGCGAGAGCGGCGACTACGACGACTGGACCGTCGACCGCCTGAAGAAGCGCGCCAAGGAGCTGGGCATCACCGGCTACAGCGGCAAGCGCAAGTCCGAGATCATCTCCCTGCTGCGGAACCACTAGGCGGCCCGGGTGGCGCGTTTCGGTATCGAGGAGGAGTTCGTGCTCCTCGACGAGGACACCCTCGTCCCCCTCGTGATCGTCGAGGGCATGCACGACCGGCTCCGGGGCCCCACGGGCGGCGGGCGCGTGATGGCGGAGTTCCTCACCTCGCAGTTCGAATGCGTGACGGATCCGCTGATGACCACGACGGAGGCCCGCACGCAGCTGCGGACCCTGCGCGGCCTCATGAGCGGACAGGCCGACCCCGAGCGGGCGATCGTCGCCGCCACCGGCACCCCGTTCGCCAGCACCCGGCGGGTGTCGATCTCGGCGTCGCCGCACTACGACGTCGTCGCCGCGCAGCTGGGGCACATCACCCGCGGGCACGAGGTGAACGGCCTGCACGTGCACGTCGAGATCCCGGACGCCGACGAGCGCGTGCGCGCCCTCAACCGCGTGCGCGGCTGGCTGCCCGCGCTCTCGGCGCTCACCGGGAACAGCCCCTTCATCGAGGGCCTGCCCTCGGGGTATGCGAGTTGGCGGAGCATCCTCATCCGTCGCCTGCCGACCTCGTGGTGCCCTCCGCTCGTGGCCGACCTCGACGACTACCACGCGCACGTCGGCCGCCTGATCGCGCTCGGCGCGATCTCCGAGCC
>DAMDKH010000219.1:0-1789 GCA_032099965.1 Microbacterium sp. | reverse complement strand
GACGACACGCTCTTCGCCGCTGCGCTCACCCGTGCGATCGTGCTCAGCGACGACGACCGCGTCGCCCCGGGAGCCATCGACGGGATCGACGCCTCGCTGTGGATGGCGGCGCGCTACGGCATGGACGCCCGCCTCGTCGATCCCACCAGCGGTGGCGTGGCCGACGCCTGGGCCGTGGCGGAGCGGATGCTGGAGGCCGCCGGGCCGGCGCTGCAGGAGCACGGCGACGCCGACTTCGTGGCGGCGCATCTCGACCGCATCCGCATCGACGGCACGGGAGCGCGGCGCCAGGAACGGGCGTACGCGGAGGGCGGACTCGACGGACTGCGGGCGCTCTACCGCGCCGGGACGGCGGCGCTCGAGGCGTAGGTCCCGCTGTCCCCGGCCGGGAGTAGTGTTCGCTCGTGACCTCCTTCTCCTCCACGCAGCGCCTCGTCATCTCGATCGCGGTCCTCGCCTCGTTCGTGACCTTCCTCGACGGCACGGTGGTCAATGTCGCGCTGCCCGCGATCAGCCGGGAGCTGGGGGGCGGCATCACGACGCAGCAGTGGGTGGTCGACGCCTACCTCATCACTCTCAGCGCCCTCATCCTGCTCGCCGGGTCGGTCTCCGACGCGTACGGCCGCGTGCTCGTCATGCGCGTGGGCCTGATCGCCTTCGGCATCGCGTCGGTGGCCGTCGCGGCCGCGCCCGACCCGCTCGTGCTCATCATCGCCCGCGCCGCGCAGGGGGCCGCCGGCGCCCTCCTCGTGCCCAGCTCGCTCGCCCTCATCACGGCGACCATGCGGTCCGACGTGCAGTCGCGGGCCATCGGCGTCTGGACGGCGTTCACCACGGCCGCCCAGCTCGTGGGTCCCCTGCTCGGCGGCCTGTTCGTCGACTTCCTCTCGTGGCGGCTCGTCTTCCTCATCAACGTGCTGCCGATCGCCGTCACCCTCGTGCTGCTGTCGCGGCTGCGCCTCGACGAGCGCCCGAGCGGCCGCGGGGTGGACTGGTGGAGCGGGGCGCTCTGCGCCACCGGACTCGGCGCCGTCGTCTTCGCCCTGATCGAGCAGCCGAACCACGGCTGGACGTCGCCGGTGATCTGGGGCCCCGGGGTCATCGGCGCGGCCCTGTTCGCCTGGTTCCTGCTGCGGCAGCGCCGGTCGGCCTCGCCGCTCATGCCGCTGTCGTTGTTCCGGGTGCGCGATTTCGGCTGGGGCAACCTCGCCACGCTGTTCGTCTACGCCGCCCTGTCGCTCAACGGCTTCGTGGTGGGCGTCTACCTGCAGCAGGGGGCGGGGCTCACCGCGACCGCCGCGGGGCTCGCCAGCCTTCCCCTCACGATCCTCATGATCCTCCTCAGCTCGCGCGCGGGGGCCTGGGCGGGAAAGTGGGGACCACGCCTCTTCATGACGGTCGGCCCCGCGGTCATGGCCGTCGGCGCCCTGATGCTCCTCACGGTCTCGGACGACTTCGACTACTGGTGGCAGGTGCTCCCCGCGATGATCGTGATGGGGCTCGGGCTCGCGCTCACCGTCGCGCCGCTGACGGCCGCCATCCTCGGCGCCATCGACCAGGAGCACTCGGGCATCGCGTCTGCCGTGAACAACGCGGTCTCGCGGGTGGCGGGGCTGCTCGTCGTCGCGATGCTCTCGACCATCGTCGGCGGCTCGCTCGACCTCGGCGGCTTCCACAACGCCGCCGTCGTGACCGCGTCGCTGCTCGTGCTCGGGGCGATCGTGTCGTGGATCGGCATCCGCCGCAATCCCGCCGAAGCGGATGCCGCCGGCTCCGACGCCGCGCCCGC
>DAMDKH010000218.1:3217-3569 GCA_032099965.1 Microbacterium sp. | reverse complement strand
CGTCAGCGCCCCGTGCCGTTCCCGCCCGAGCCGATCGCCGCGGTCGGCATCAACCTCGTGCGCGCGGCGATGGACCGCGCCGATCACCAGCGTGGTCGACGCGGCCTCTTCCTCCGCACGCTCGACGCCCTGGGCATGGGGTTCGACTCGTGACCGCCGCGGGGCACGGCCACACCGAAGAGCCCGAGCACGTCGCCGAACCCGGACTGGTGCCCGAACCGTCGTCCGGGCTGCCCCCGGGCACGGGAGCGGATGCCGCGACACTCGCCCTCGTGCACGCGCCGCTGCCCGCCGACGATGTCGTCGCCGGCTCCCCCACGACCGCGGTGCATCCCCTCGCCCTGGTCGGCGG
>DAMDKH010000218.1:0-3074 GCA_032099965.1 Microbacterium sp. | reverse complement strand
GCCCGACCTCGACGTGCACGGCGGATCGGTCGTGCGTCTCGCCGCGGGACAGCGCACGGTGTGGACCGTCACCGAGACGCTGCGCAAGATCTACATCGCCTGACCGCGGGCGCGTCGGGCGCGGCCCTCAGTCGAGGCGCGCGACCTCGGCGTGCGGCATCCGCTGCCGCATCACCCGCACCGCCTCGGGGTTGTCGTCGACGAGCACGCTGTCGCGGCCGAGCGCCGACGCGACGGCCCCCGTCGTGCCGCTGCCCGCGAAGAGATCGAGCACGCGGTCGCCCGGGCGACTCGACGCCCGGATGATGCGTCGCAGGATGCCCTCGGGCTTCTGCGTGGGATACCCGGTCTTCTCGCGCCCCGTCGTGGGCACGATCGTGTGCCACCAGACGTCGGTCGGCAGCTTGCCGCGCGCCGCCTTCTCGGGCGTCACCAGCCCTGGCGCCATGTACGGCTCGCGGTCGACCTGCCCGGAGTCGAAGTAGTAGGTGCGGGGGTTCTTCACGTACACGAGGATCGTGTCGTGCTTGGTGGGCCAGCGGCGCCGTGACTTGGCGCCGTAGTCGTAGGCCCAGATGAGCTCGTTGAGGAACGAGTCGCGCCCGAACACCGCGTCGAGCATGACCTTGGCGTAGTGCGCCTCTCGATAGTCGAGGTGGAGGTAGAGGGTGCCGTCGTCGGCGAGCAGCCGCCACGCCTCCTCGAGCCGGGGCATGAGGAAGTCGCCGTAGTCGTCGAAGCGGTCGTCGTAGGCCCGCAGCATGCCGCGCACCCGCTCGTAGCGGTGGCCGTGGAACCCGTGACGCACCTCCGCGGGCGGGGTGTCGGTGCCGGACTCCGTCGCCGCCTCGCTCCCGCCCTCGCCCGAACTCAGGACCGATGCCGCGCGGGGAGCCGGATCCGGGGCCCCCGGCCCCTCATCGCCCGTTGCGTCCTGAGGTGGTGCGGTGCGCCGGGCGGTGACGATCTGCCGCTCGCGGGTGCGTCCGGTGTTGAACGGCGGGTCGAGGTAGACCAGCGTGAACGATGCGTCGGGCAGAGCGCGGGCGGCGGCGAGGTTGTCGCCCTCGACGATCGAGACCGCACCGAGGCGCACCGGCTCGACCGACACCTCCGGCGCGACTGGGGACCCCGGAACCGCCGGGGACCCCGGAACGACCGGGGGCTCCGGCGCGGCCGGGGGCTCGTCGGCCGTCACGGAACGCGGTGCAGCCACGCGTCCGTCGCGAACTTCGACTCGATGAGCGCTTCGGCGTCGGCGAGCTCGTCGGGGGCGACCGTGCCGTCTTCGGCGTCGGTCAGCGAACGGAACGTCGCGATGAACCGGTCGATGATCTCCTCGCGGCTCAGCCCCGTCTGGCTGCGCAGCGGATCGACGCGCTTGGCGGCCGAGGTCGTGCCCTTGTCGCTGAGCTTCTCGCGGCCGATGCGCAGCACCTCGGTCATGACCTGGCCGTCGATGTCGTACGACAGCGAGGCGTGGTGCAGCACCCCGCCGTTGGCGAGACGCTTCTGCGCGGCGCCGCCGATCTTGCCGGTCGGGCTGGCGATGTCGTTGAGCGGGCGGTAGGTCGCATCGATGCCGAGCGACCGCAGCGCCTGCAGCACCCAGTCGTCGAGGAACGCGTACGAGTCGGCGAACGTCATGCCCGCGACGAGGGATGCCGGAACGTACAGCGAGTACGTGATGATCTGCCCCTGCGGGATGAGCATCGCGCCACCGCCGGAGATGCGACGCACCACGTCGAACCCGTGGCGGGCGGCGCCCTCGGGGTCGACCTCGTTGCGGTACGACTGGAACGAGCCGATGACCACGGCCGAGGCGTCCCACTCCCAGATGCGCAGCGTGGGGCGGCGGCGCCCCTCGCCCACCCGGGAGGTGAGCACCTCGTCGAGCGCGAGGTTCATCTGCGGCGAGACCGCGCGGTCGTGGATGATCTCCCAGTCGAAGTCGCGCCAGCCCGGAGCGGTGACCAGGGCACGGCGCACGGCCGTTCCCACGGACTCGGGGGTGAAGCCGAGCAGCTGAGCACCCTCGGGCAGAGCGGCGCGCACCGCGGCGGTGATCGCGGAGGCGTCAGACTCGACGGGGAGCCCGTTCACCGCCGCGTTGATGTCGTCGAGCGCCGAGTCCGGCTCGAGGAAGAAGTCACCCGCCAGGCGGAACTGAGCGATCGCGCCGTTCTCGACCTCGAGGTCGACGACGACGAGCTTGCCACCAGGAACCTTGTATTCTCCGTGCACCCGTCCAGCCTACGACCCGCACCGACGCGGCGGGGTGCGGGCGCAGGCGTCAGCGAGCGGGGAAGCGGGCGTCGAGCCAGGCGAGGGTGTCGGCGCGCACCTCTGCCTGCTGCAGCTCGGCGAAGATCTCGTGCCGGGCGTCGGGGTACACGAGCGTCGTCACGTCGGTGAGGCCCGAGCGCCGTCGGTACTCGTCGGCGAGACGGTGCACGCTGCGCGGACCGCCGACCGGGTCGTCGCGACCGACGAGGAGGAGCATCGGGATGTCGCGCGGGAGGTCCTTGCGCGGGCGTCCGTAGAGCCGCGCGGCATCGACCGGCCCGAAGAGCTTCAGCAGCGGCACGCCGGTGGTGAGCGGGTCGTCTTCGAAGGCGGCCCAGATCGCCGGGTCGCGGCTCAGCCATTCGTACCCGGTCGCGTCGGCGGCGGCCCACCGCTTGTTCAGCGGGGCG
This sequence comes from Microbacterium sp., assembly GCA_032099965.1. Lineage (GTDB taxonomy): Bacteria > Actinomycetota > Actinomycetes > Actinomycetales > Microbacteriaceae > Microbacterium. The sequence goes on along the minus strand of DAMDKH010000218.1, from coordinate 378 downwards.
GGGTTCAGCGATCCGGGCATGCGCAGCGCCGATCCCGACAGGATGACGGCGTCGAAGGCCTCGGGATGCTCGTTCACGAGCATCTGCGCGAGGAACGATCCCCAGGAGTGCCCGAGCAGCACGAGCGGCAGCTCGGGGTTCTCGTCGCGGATGAGACCGGTGAGCTGCCACACGGCGTCTTTCGCGGCCCGCAGTCCGCCGACGCCGAGGCGGCCGAGCTTCTCGGGTCCTCCGTGCTGGCGGATGCCGGTGCGCCCGTGGCCGCGGTGGTCGTCGGCGTACACGTGGAAGCCGGCCGCGGTGAGGGCGGCGATGAGTGCGCCGTAGCGTCCGGCATGCTCGCCGACCCCGTGCAGCAGCTGCACGACGCCGCGGGGC
>DAMDKH010000217.1:0-3593 GCA_032099965.1 Microbacterium sp. | reverse complement strand
CGTCGGTGTGGGAACTGGCGAGCCCGCTGCGCGGTGCCCGGTGGGGCCTCGCCCTGCAGCCCGACGCCACCGACATGCCGAGCGTGTACACCGCGACCTTCCCCCGCGCCCGCCGAGCGGACTTCCCGCCCGGGCGCGGCTTCCTCGTGCGCAACGGCGTGGTCACCGGGGTGCACGTGACGCAGCCGTAGCGCGTCGCCCGCGTCTCGCGCCGACCCCCGAGCCTGCGAGAATCGAAGCCGGAGCCGCATGCGGGGCGCGGCCAGAGAGGAAACCATGTCCTGGATCGTCACCGGCGGCGCCGGCTACATCGGAGCGCACGTCGTGCGCGCCCTCGCTTCGGCCGGTCTCGCACCCGTCGTGCTCGATGACCTCTCCAGCGGGGTCGCGTCGTTCGTGCCGGACGGCGTGCCGTTCGTGCAGGGCAGCATCCTCGACCGTCCCCTGGTGGAGAAGACCCTGCGCGACCACGACGCCGTGGGCGTCATCCATGTCGCCGGCTTCAAGTACGCGGGCGTCTCGGTGCAGCGCCCCCTGCACACCTACGCGCAGAACGTCGAGGGCACCCGGGTGATCCTCGAGGCCATGGAGGCGGCCGGCGTCGCCAACATCGTGTTCTCGTCGTCGGCCGCGGTGTACGGCACGCCCGACGTCTCGCTCGTCGTCGAGGAGACGGCGAAGAAGCCCGCGAGCCCCTACGGCGAATCGAAGCTCATCGGCGAATGGCTGCTGCGCGACCAGGCCACCGCGACGGCCGGGAGCGATGCCCCGCTGCGGCACACGTCGCTGCGGTACTTCAACGTCGTGGGCTCCGCCGACCCGACGGTCTACGACGTGAGCCCCCACAGCCTGTTCCCGATCGTGTTCGAGGCGTTGCTCGCCGGGCGCACGCCGCGGGTGAACGGTGATGACTACGACACCCCCGACGGCACGAACGTGCGCGACTACGTGCACGTCGGCGACATCGCCGCCGCCCATGTCGCCGCCGCCCAGCGCCTGGCGTCCGGGAAGCCGATCGAGGCCGCGTACAACCTGGGTTCCGGCGACGGCCTCAGCGTGAAGCAGATCATGGATGCCATGGCACGCGTCACCGGGATCGACTTCACCCCCGAGATCGGCCCGCGCCGCCCCGGCGACCCCGACCGCATCGTGGCCACCGGCGAGCTCGCCGCGCGCGACCTCGACTGGCGGATGCGCCACTCGGTCGACGAGATGGTGCGCAGCGGCTGGGAGGCGCGGCGCGCGGCGCTGCCGGCATCCTGACCCGTCAGAGGTCGCGGGTGCGGATCGGATAGAAGAAGAAGCACACCCAGGCCAGCGCCGTGAACCCGAGCGGGATGACGGCGAGCATGAAGCGGATGCCCCCGTCGACCGCGTCGGGCTGGGCATCGCCGAGCGTCGCGTCGAACCCCGACGCGGTGAGCACCGCGGCCACCACGACCGCCTGCAGCACGACCGAGCCGCGCACCACGAACCCGTTCACCCCGAAGTACGCCCCCTCCCGGCGGTGCCCGGTGCGCACGGCGTCGTCGTCGATGATCTGCGCCAGCACCACTTCGAGCAGTTGCAGCAGACCCCCCACTCCGACGCCGGCGGCGACACCGACCAGCGCGGCGGCGAGCACGCTCTGCGGCAGCAGGAACCCGAGCACCGCGATCCCGAACACCGCGACGCTCCACAGCAGCGCCGTGCGCGGACTCGTCCGTCGCACCACCGCGCTCCACAGCACGATCGAGGGGATGGCGGTGACGAAGATGGCACCGAGCAGGATGCTGCCCTCGGCCTCGGGCGCACCGAGGGAGTACCGCACGTAGAACGGCAGCGCCGCGAGGATGACCGCGATGGAGGTCTGGATCAGCAGCGAGCCGAGCACGTACGGCACGAACGCGCGATTCGCGAACGTGTACCGCATCTGCATGCCCCACGGCATCGACGAGGCGACGGCCGCCTCGGGCACGCGCCGCTCGATCATGCCCGCACTGAACGACCAGACGAGGATGAGCAGGCACACGCCGCCGAGGACCACCGCCATGCCGGGCCACCCGAGCGGCGAGCCGTAGAGCAGCGGGGCTCCGGCCGTGCCGAGGATCATGCCGAGGATGGCGAAGATCTGACGCGGCACGTTGCCGCGCGCGCGTTCGTCCGTGGTGCGGAAGATCTCGGGGAACAGGGCCGAGATGTTCAGCACCACCACGACGTACGCGATGTCGTAGACGGCGACGACCACGAGGAACCACACGATCAGACCGGCGGGCGGGAGCGCCGGCGGCATCCACACCAGGGCGAACGCGACGGCCAGGGGCACGATGCCGAGTCCGATCCACGGGATGCGCCGCCCCCACGGCGTGCGCAGCCGGTCGGAGAGCGCGCCGACCACGGGGTTGAGCACGGCGTTCAGCACTCCGTGTGCGATCATCGCCGCCGCCACCCATCCGGCGGGCACGGCGAGATGCGACACGTAGAAGTAGACGACGAAGGCCGAGAAGGTCTGCGTCATCAGCTGCGTCGGGAACCCGGATGCCCCGAACGCGATCGTCTGCGCGCGGCTCGGCGCCGCCTCGAGTCGTCGGTCACGCAGTCGTTCGGCGAACGTGCTCATCGCGCTTCTCCTCTCTGCAGGGCGCGCAGATCACGCCAGCCGATGCGCACGAGGCCCTCTTCCTCGATCGCGCGGAGCACGACCGGATCCTCGAGCAGTCGGCGCTCGTACTCGCGTTTGCGCGCGGCGAAGTCGACCGCCGCCCGCAGCTCGTCGCCGTCGACCATCGGATGCAGGTAGATCTCGGTCACACCCGGGGGCGCCGCGCGCAGCAGCGTGACGAACGACTCGCGCACCTGCTCGTAGGTCTCCTCGGTCTCGGTGCCCTCCCCGACCAGCTCGAACGGGTGGGTCCACAGCCGGTCGACGATCTCGATGCCGAGCGCATCGGCCGCTGCCGCCGCGCGGAAGAGCTTGTCGCGCAGCACGGCATCCGTCTCGTCGCCGTCCATGCGCCGGGGCAGGCGGAACGGGAGCCCGAGGCGAGCGGCGAGCGCGAAGACCGTCTCGAGGAAGTCGCGCCCGGTCTCGAGTCCGTACACCGATCCCATGTGGTTGTCGAGGTGCGTCACGTCGACGCCCGCGTCGAGGGCGGCCTGCACCTGCGCGTCGAGCTCCGCGGCGACCTCGTCGAGCGCGGCGTGCTCCTCGACCGCGGCCACCGCTGCCGGGAAGAAACCGCTCTCGTCGACGAGCGTCGGCCCGCCGGTGAGCGGCCGCCAGCGATACCGCGTCCACTCGCTGGTGAGCACGAGGTGCACGCCGACGTCGAGGTCGGGCCGGTCGGCGGCGAACGCGAGAGCCTCGGGCGCCCAGGCGCACGGGACCATCACGGTCGCCGAGTCGACGCGTCCGGCGTCGAGCAGTTCGCCGATCGCCACGTTGGCCGCGTGGCACATGCCGAAGTCGTCGGCGTTGAGGATGATCGCCCGGGTGCCGTCGGGGAGGCCGAGGCGCCGCGTGAGCTCTGCGCGTGAAGTCATCGTCGATCCTGTCGGGTCGTGGTCAGTGGGTCGACCGGTCGACCGGGGCGAGGAGGCGGGTGAAGAGCGTC
>DAMDKH010000216.1:0-3610 GCA_032099965.1 Microbacterium sp. | reverse complement strand
CGCCGCGGAGCGGTCCGGCCGGACGGATGCTCTCGGCGTGCAGCGCGAGCATCCGCACCGCCGCGTCGACCGCCGCGTCCATGATGTCCTCCGGGTCGCCGGAGAGCGCGAGCTTCTTGTGCCCCACGCCGAGCGGGCTCGCCCACCCGACGTAGACCGTGCCCTCGGGATTTCCGCGCTCGTCCGGCCCGGGTCCGCCGACGCCGGTGGTCGCGACGCAGAGGTCGGCCTGGAAGAGCTCGAGCGCGCCCGATGCCAGCTGCTCGGCGACCTCGGCAGAGCAGGGGTCGAGACCGGGAGTGACGCCGAGGATGCGCTCCTTCTCGGCGGTCTGGTACGCCACGATGCCTCCGCCGAACCAGCCCCCGGCGCCCTCACCGGCGCCGACGGTGCTGGCCAGGCGGCCCGACGTCAGGGACTCGGCGACGCACACCCGGAGGCCGCGCTCACGCGCGAGTTCGGCGAGATCGGAGAGGTGGTCGTGATCCGCCTGGACGCCCTCGGTCATCGGTCCGCGTCCGCCTGAGCGGCGTCGTCGTCGTTCGGTGCAGGGGTGCCGGGAGCCGGCCCCACGGGAGCCGCGTCGACCTCGGGAGCCGGAGCGGCATCGGCGGCCGCGGCGTCGTCGCTGTAGTCGGGACGCGGGGGCTGAAGCCTCTGGTCGTCGAACTCGCCGCCCTTGCGTCCGCCGAAGGGGCGGCCGTGATCGGCGAACTCGTCGCGGGCGAACACGAGCGTCCACGGACCGGCGGTGAAGTGCGCGCCGGTGCGCAGCGTGCGCACGCCGTCGCCCGGGTGCGTGGCGTCGACGGCGGGGCTGGAGTTCGTCTCTCCGGCGCCGTGCAGCGTCAGCACGTACTCGTCGCGCTGGTCGTGCTCGATCGTCGCGTGCACCGGCTCGGTGTCGGCGAGCTGCAGTTCGTTGCCCTCCGCCGATCCCACGCGCACGACGTCGGCCTCGAGCAGGAACTCGCTGCGCTCGCCGTTCTCGTGGCTGACGCGCAGACGCGGCGAGCCCGCGCCCCACTCGGCGTGCGTCGTGGTCGGGGTGTACCCCTGCGTACCGGAGTCATCCATGGTGTTCGTCTCCTCGGAATCCATGGGTCGAGACTAGGCCGATCGATCCCCCGGCCGCAGGGGCTTGACTTCGACGCGCCCGGTGCGCCACTGCCGTACCGCCACGCGCGCGCACGCGTCGCGCGCGTGCACCGCGACGGCGCGCGACATTCCGCGACCTGAAACGCGACGGGATGCGAAAGCGATGTTCGTTTCCTGTCATGAAGCGACGCACCCGGCCGCGCTGCTGGCCGGTGCCGCCGGTCAGGGCCTACGCTTGATCGCGGACGATTCCGACGGCCGGGTCGGAGCCGAAGAATCGCACCGAGGAGAACGCAGGATGGGAAAGTTCGTCTACGAAGGCGGAGTCAAGACCGAGATCGAGGACCGGGCGCTCACGCACCTGCAGCTCGTGATCACGGCGAAGCTGCGGCGCGGCGAGCCGTTCCCCTTCAGCTGGCGTGAAGACACCAGCGTCGGCGGAGGGCGCACGACCGTCTGGATCCAGCCGGGCAGCTCGCTGGTCTTCAAGTACTTCGGCAGCCGGCAGCCGTCGATCAACCGCGCGTGGATCGAGGCGCTCGCCTTCACCGCCAACGCGCCCAGCGGCCTCTACCTCGTGCCGGAGCCCGACCACGACGCCACGTCGAGCACCGAGATCCCGGGATCGAACCCCGCCTGAGCCGCGGGTTCCTGTCAACCCCCTGGGGTCGCTCCCGCGTACCCGGCATCGTCGTCACCCCGCGACACGAAACCGAGGTGACACGATGACCGACCCCACCCCCGACCCCCGAAGCGTCCATCGCGAAGAGGGGTTCCCCGCGCAGGAGCAGGACCAGCCCGGCGTCAACGCGCGCACCGAGCCCACCCCGGATCACGGCGAGGACACCTACCGCGGGAGCGGCCGCCTCGAGGGACGCCGCGCTCTCATCACCGGAGGGGACTCCGGCATCGGTCGCGCCGCCGCCATCGCCTTCGCCCGCGAGGGCGCCGACGTCGCCATCGTGCACCTCCCCGAGGAGCAGGACGACGCCGACGAGACGGTGCGGATCATCCGCGAGGCCGGGCGTCAGGGCATCAGCCTCGCCGGCGACGTGCGCGACGAGGGATTCGCGACCGACATCGTCGCCGAGACCCGCCGCGCGCTCGGCGGACTCGACGTGCTCGTGCTCAACGCCGGGTACCAGCACGACATCGAGGAGTTCGGCGCGCTCGACACCGCACGGATGCGCCGCGTCTTCCAGACCAACCTCGAGGGCATGGTCTTCACCGCACGCGCGGCCTTCCCCGACCTCGAGCCCGGAGCGAGCATCATCGTCACCGCCTCCGTGCAGGCGTACAACCCGTCGCGGGGGCTCATCGACTATGCGATGACGAAGGCCGCGCAAGTCGCCTTCGTGCAGGCGCTGGCGGAAGAGGCGGGTCCCCGAGGCATCCGCGTGAACGCCGTCGCCCCCGGACCGATCTGGACGCCCCTGATCCCCGCCACCGGGTGGGATGCGGAGCGCCTGGCGACCTTCGGGCAGGACACCCCGCTCGGGCGCGCCGGCCAACCGGCCGAACTCGCCGGGGCGTACGTCTACCTGGCATCGGCCGAGTCGTCGTACACGTCGGGTGCGGTGCTGCCCGTCACCGGCGGCAAGCACCTCTGACCCGCGCGGGCGGGCGGCGCAGCCCAGAGCCGTACGCTGGAAGGCGTGCAGCAACCCGCGTCGACCCGCCCGTTGACGGGCGTCGCCCTCGTCATCGGCTCCTGCCTCTCGCTTCCCTTCGGGGCGGCGGTCGCCGCGCAGCTGTTCCCCGTGCTGGGGCCGTGGGGGGTGACCTCGCTGCGCGTGGCGATCGCGGCCCTGCTGCTCGTCGTCATCGTGCGTCCGCGCGTCCGCGGATGGACCCGGGCGCAATGGACAGCGGCCCTGCTCTTCGGCCTCTCGCTCGCGGCGATGAACGGGTTCTTCTACGCCGCGATCGACCGCATCCCGCTGGGCCCCGCGGTGGCGATCGAGTTCCTCGGGCCGCTCGTGCTCGCCGCCGCCCTCACCCGCCGGCTGAGCGATGCCGCGTGGGTCGGTCTGGCCCTCGTCGGCATGGGGTTGCTCTTCGTCGACGGCACGCTCGGAGCGGAACCGTTGGATCCGCTCGGCGTCGTCTTCATCCTCATCGCGGCGGGGTTCTGGGCGATGTACATCCGCACCAGCTCCCGCGTCGGCGCGGTGATCCCCGGCAGCGGCGGGCTCGCGATGGGGCTGGTCGTCGCCGCGGTGCTGCTGATCCCCGTCGGCGTGCCGACCGTGACGGTGGTCGCCGACCCGCACCTGCTGCTGCTGGCGGGGATCACCGCGGTGCTGTCGTCGGTGATCCCCTACAGCTTCGAGCTCGCCGCGCTCCGGCGACTGCCCCAGCGCGTGTTCGGGGTGTTGCTGAGCCTGGAGCCCGCATTCGCCACCCTCGCCGGATGGCTCGTGCTGGGTCAGGACGCGAGCGCGCTCCGCATGCTCGCGATCGCGCTGGTCGTGGCCGCGAGCGTGGGCACGACCCTGGGGCTGCGTCGCGC
>DAMDKH010000215.1:0-3619 GCA_032099965.1 Microbacterium sp. | reverse complement strand
CGACCCCGCCCGTTCCGCCGCAGCCGGCCCCCGCCGCCCGCACGTCGGCCGGCACGGCATCCCCTGCGACGCCGCAGGCCGCCCGCACCTCCACCCCGACCGATGTCGAACTCTCGCGCGCGGGATCCGTCCTGCGGGTGGTCTCCGAGGCGTATTCGGCGAAGATGGTCGGCCAGGATCGCCTGCGCATGAGCCTGCTCGTCGCGCTGATCGCCGGCGGGCACATCCTGCTCGAGAGCGTTCCGGGCCTGGCCAAGACGACCGCCGCGAGCACCCTCGCCGACACGGTGAAGGCGCAGTTCAAACGCATCCAGTGCACCCCCGATCTGCTGCCGAGCGACATCACCGGCACCCAGATCTACGACGCCGCCACCGGCTCGTTCCGCACGGTGCTCGGCCCGGTGCACGCCAACTTCGTGCTGCTCGACGAGATCAACCGCTCCAGCGCCAAGACGCAGAGCGCGATGCTCGAGGCGATGCAGGAGCACCAGACGACCATCGGCGGCGAGGTGCACCACCTGCCCAAGCCGTTCCTCGTGATCGCCACGCAGAACCCCATCGAGCAGGAGGGCACCTACGAGCTGCCCGAGGCGCAGATGGACCGGTTCCTGCTGAAGGAGATCGTGGAGTACCCGAGCCCCGCCGAGGAGTTCGAGATCCTCGGCCGCATCGACTCCGGCGTCCTCGACCCCGACCGCCACGTGACCAGCGCGATCACCCTCGACGACGTGCACATGCTGCAGGACGTCGCGAGTCGCATCTACGTCGACCCGGCGATCCGCAACTACATCGTGTCGATCGCCTATGTCACCCGCAATCCCGCCCCCTACATCGGCGAGGACCGTGCGCGCTTCATCAAGTACGGGGCGAGTCCGCGGGCGAGCATCGCGTTCCTGCAGGCGTCGCGCGCCCTCGCGCTGCTCAAGGGCCGGTCGCACGTGCTGCCCGAAGACGTGCGCGAGCTGCGTCACCTCGTGCTGCGCCACCGCGTGCTGCTGACGTTCGAGGCCGATGCCGAGGGCATCCGCAGCGAGGAGATCATCGACCAGATCTTCGCCGCCGTCCCCACGCCCTGACCGGCGCGCGTCGCCGCACCCCGACCCGAAGACACCGATGCCCAGTCTGATCACCCAGGTGAAGAGCAAGCTCTTCATCCACTCGTCGCGCAAGTCGATGCACGCGCTCGACGGGGCGCACGCGTCGCTGCTGCGCGGGCGAAGCCTGGACTTCGAAGACCTCCGCACCTACGAGTACGGCGACGAGGTGCGCGACATCGACTGGCGGGCGACGGCGCGCCTCGGCACCCCGCTGGTCAAGCGCTCGCGCGCGATGCGGATGCAGACGGTGCTGTTCGTGGTCGACACGGGGCGATCCATGACCGCCCTCGCCGCCGACGAACGGCCGAAGAAGGATCTGGCGATCCTCGCGACCGGCGCCCTCGGCATCCTCACCCTGCGCCACGGCGACGACTTCACCGCGATCTACGGCGACGCGCAGGGCGCCCGCCGCCTCGCACCCGGACGCAGCGAGGGCGCGCTCGAGCACGCCCTGCGCACGCTCAGCGGCGCCATCGACCGGAGCACCTCTCCCAACGACCGCGACGCCCTCCTCGCCCATGTCACACGCACGGTGTCGCGGCGCATGATCGTGGTGGTCGTGACCGACGCGGCCCCGGTGACCGACGAGACCGAGCGGATCCTCCGGCGCCTGCGCGTGCAGCACGACGTGCTGTGGCTCACCGTGCGCGACGCCGACCCGGTGCTCGACCATGCGACCGGCCGCATCCGCAGCGACGTGGACAGCCTGTGGGACGTCCCCGACTTCGTGCAGGGTGATCCCGCGATCGTGCGGCAGCTCGCCGCGCAGTCCCAGGCGGAGGCCGCGCAGCTCGCCGCCACGCTGCAGCGGCTGGAGATCGCCCACGGCGTGCTGGAGAGCCAGGAGCAGGCGGTGCCCGCGCTGCTCCGCCTGCTGCACGGGGTGCTCAGCCGCGGGAACGGGAGGTCGCATGCCCGGCTCTGACGAGCTCTACCCGCCCGCCCAGTACGGCTGGGGATGGGTGCTGCTCGCGTTCGGCATCCTCGCCCTCCTGGTCGCCGCGGTCTGGGTCGCGATCGCCCTGACCCGCCCGCGCCGCGAGACGGCGGTGCGCGGCGCCCTGGAACCGCTGCCCACCGGAGACGTGCTGAGCCAGCTGCGCCTCGAATACCTCGACCGCGTGCAGCAGATCGAGACCGACTACCGAGAGCGCCGCCTCTCGCCGCGCAACGCCAACCTCGAGCTGAGCCGCGTCGTGCGCACGTTCGTGAACGAGTACAGCGGGCTGGAGGCGCCCGTGCTGGCGCTCGACGACCTCGTCGCGCGGGGCGTGCATCCGGCGCTCATCGACGCGCTCCGCCGTCACTACTATCCGAGCATCTTCCGCCAGGGCCCCCCGATCGATCCGATCGCCGGAGCCGAAGCCGCACGAACGGTGGTGCGCGCATGGCATTAGCCAACGGATGGGTGGTGCTGCTCGCGGTCGGCGTGATCGTGCTCGCGGCCGCGATCGGGCTCGTGCTCGGCCGCCGCCGACGCGGACCGGACACCGCGACCGACCGTGCCCGCGTGGCGCGCGCCGAACGGCTGCGTGCGCTGCCGGCGTTCCGCGAAGCCCTCTCCCGGCGGATGCTCGCCCTCACCGGGGTGCTGCTGCTGGGCGCCCTCGCCGCGGTCACGGCGGGAGTGGTGGCAGCGCGACCGATGGCCTCGGAGACCATCCAACCCGTCAACACGAGCCGCGACATCATGCTCTGCCTCGACGTGTCGGGGTCGATGTCGGAGGTCGACGTCGAGGTGCTCACCGTGTTCGAGGAGCTGCTCGACGGATTCGAGGGCGAGCGCATCGGTCTCACCATCTTCAACAGCTCCCCGGTGCAGATCTTCCCCCTCACCGATGACTACGACTTCATCCGCGGGCACCTCGAGAGCATGCGCGAGAGCTTCGACTACGTCGACCAGGTGCCGGAGCACTGGGTGGGAACGCTCAACGGCAATGGAGCATCGCTGATCGGCGACGGCCTGGCGGCGTGCGCGATGGGCTTCGATCATCCCGACGACGAGCGGTCGCGGTCGATCATCTTCGCCACCGACAACGAGATCAACGGCGCCTCGATCGTCACGCTCGACGAGGCCGCGACCTACGCCGCATCGAACGGGGTGCGGGTGTTCGCCCTCAACCCGGTGGAGGGCAAGGACACCGACGTGAGCGCCGAGCTCGCCGCCGCGGCGGAGACGACGGGCGGTCAGGCCTACGGGCTCCGCGAGACCACGACCGTCGGCGACATCGTCGACCAGGTGCGCGAGCAGGACGCGACGGAGCTGCGCGGCGAGGCGCAGGTGGTGTGGACCGACTCCCCCGACCTGTGGATCGTCGTGATGTCGGTCGCCCTCCTCTCGTTCGTCGTGCTGCTGTGGAGGGTGAGACTGTGATCGTCCAGCCCGTCATCAACGGCGTCCTGCTGCTCCTCCTCTTCGCGCCGATCGTCGCCCTGGTGGGGGTGATCCTCGTGCGCGCGCCGCGCCCGTCACCGGCCGTCGCCGCCGTCGATCCGCGGGCGGCCGCGCGACCCGCCCGCAC
>DAMDKH010000214.1:0-3620 GCA_032099965.1 Microbacterium sp. | reverse complement strand
ACGTCGGCAACGCCGGCCTCGCGACGGCCCTGCCCTCGCTCAAGGGCAAGGAGGGCGACCTCGTGCGCACGAGCGGGTACGCCGCCCCGGGCGACGGCGGCCACGGCCTCTACCGCTACGTGCGCAGCGGGGCGCCGGCGGTGAACGGCGGCACGGTGATCGCCGCCCGCAAGGAGGGCGCCTGGCTGCTCGTGCACGAGGGTGTCGTCGACTTCCGCGCGTTCGGCATCCTGGACGCGAGCGTCAACGCCGACGACGCGCTCGACGCGATGGTGAACGACCCCGCCATCCACCGCATCGAAGCGCACACCGACCTCAACTTCGTGCGGCGCCACCGCTTCTCGCGGTCGAACATCGCGTTCGACTTCGGCGGGCACCTCATGACGACCGAGGGCATCGAGAACGCCGGCAAGGACGACCCCTTCGCCGCGGTCATGTTCTTCCGCGGCGAGGTGACGGATGCCGTGCAGGAGGCGCGGTTGGGCGAGGACGTGCCCGACCTCCGCGACGTCTTCCCCGTCGCGGACTCGTCGTTCTTCACCGTCGGTGACTGGTACGCCGCCGAGGTCAATGCGCTCGCGGGCCGCTGGGAGCGCGAGCTGCAGCGGCTCGTGCAGGTGACCCAGATCGTCGACGGTACCCACATCCGGGTCAACTACAAGAACGGCTGGCCGCTGGGCAAGGACCGCACCATGACGTGGCGCCGGGTGATGCCCGTGCAGGACGTCACGGTGTCGAACCTCACCTTCCTCGGCAAGGGCACCGACGAGTACACCGGCTCGCACCCGCTCGCCTTCGAATACGCGGTGCGCTGCGACGTCGACCACATCGACGGCACGGCCACGTTCTGGCCGCTCATCCAGCGCCGCTGGAACACTTACTACTCCACGGTCGACTGCACGCTGAAGAACCCCACCTCGGTCACCTGGGGCGGCGCGGGCTACCTGACGCAGCAGATCTACTGCCTCTACGGCTACGTCGCCAACTGCCACACCGCCAACGCGCGGCACCTCAACGACTTCACCGCGAGCGCTTACTGCCTGGTCGAGAACTGCCACGGTGACGGCGACGACCAGGGCCCCTTCGTCACCCACGGCCAGTACGAGCACGACCTCACCTACACCGGCAACTCCGGGCTCATGACGTTCGCCAACTCCGGCGCGGCGTGGGGGTCTGCGGCCAAGCGCATCACGGTGCGCAAGCACGTGTGCTCGTGGTTCGTGGCGCGCGTGCGCATCACCGACCTCACCCTCGAGGACGTGCAGGTGATCGGCAAGCCGTCGCTCGCCGGTTCCGGGATGCTGTGGATCAACGCCGACGGCGCGCAGCTGCGCGGGTGCACGGCATCCGACACGCTCATCATCACCCAGCAGTCGGATGCCTCGGCGCGGCCGACCGTCATCGAGGGGTCGCATTTCACGTTCGTCGCGGCCGGCGGCGAGCTCACCGCGGCGAACGTCACCACCCCGGTGACCTTCGTCGACACGGTGCTGACGGGCGTGGGCGGGCTGAAGATCACGGGGCCGGGAGCGGTCACGTTCCGCGGGTCGATGCTGACCGCGGCCGACGACGCGGCGCCGATGCCGGTGTCGTCGGCGCGACTGCGGATCGAGGGGTCGACGCTGCGCAACGCCCGGATCGCGGCGGCGCGCGGGGAGCGGCAGGCGGTCGAGATCGCCGGATCCGAGGTCGTGAACGTCGGCGGCACGGGTCTGGCGCGCACCGGATCGGGCGAGCTGCACGTGGCGCTGTCCGACAGCACGTTCCGGGCCGAAGGGTCGGCGACCCACGTGTCGATCACGACGGGGACGACGCACTACCGCGCGGTCGGCAACCGGTTTGAGGGCGGAGCGGTCGAGCTCGCCGACGGAGCCTTCGGGACCTCGTCGACCCTCGTGCACACCGCGAACGTCGAGTCGGGCGTGACCCGCACCGCGTTCCCCGCCGCGGGCGACCGCGTCGTCGACACCGCCAACATCACGGTCTGAGGCGGGCCCCGGTGCGAAGGAGATCTCTCGTCACGAAGGAGCGGATGCCGCATCCGCTCCTTCGTCGGGCGTGTTCTCCTTCGTGCCGGGGGGATGCCGGGGCCGGCCCGTCAGTAGCGGGCCGAGAATCCGCCGTCGGTGTGCAGGAGCTGACCGGTCACCCAGCGGCCCTCGGGCGAGAGCAGGAACGCCGTCACCCCGGCGATGTCCTGCGGCGTGCCGGCGCGGCCGAGCGGATGCATCGGGGTGAGCGCGTCGCGGATCTCGTCGGTCATCCACCCGGTGTCGATCGGACCGGGGTTGACGACGTTGGCCGAGATGCCGCGGGGGCCGAGCTCGCGCGCGGCCGAGATGACGAGGCGGTCGAGGGCGCCCTTCGAGGCGCCGTAGGGGAGGTTGCCGGTGGTGTGGTCGCTGGTGAACGCGACGATCGCCCCTCCCGTCGGGGCGGCCTGACGCGCGAACGCGGCGATCAGCAGCAGGCTCGCGCGCGCGTTGACCGCCATGTGCCGGTCGAAGCTTTCGGCGGTGGTGTCGAGGATGCCCGATTCGACGTCGTGGGCGTGGCTCAGCACGAGCCCCTGCACCACGCCGTGCTCGCGCTGCACCCGGTCGATCAGCGCCGCGGGGGCATCACGGTCGGAGAGGTCGGCGGGGTAGTCGCCGGCGTCGAGGTCGCTCGTGACCACGGTCCAGCCGTCGGTGCGCAGGCGCGGCGCGATGCTCGCAGCGATGCTGTTCGGGCGGGCGGCTCCGGTGATGAGTGCGAGGGGCATGCGGCGAGACTACCGACCTCGCCCCCCGTGAGGTGCACTTCCCGACGCGGGGCGGAGGGCTCGGGCGGATGCTTCCGCCTGACGCGGAGTTCTCCTCCCGTCACACGCGGGCACCGCCCGGCCGCGCGCCTACAGCCCGACGAGCTCGGCGCTGCGCTGCCAGAGCGCCTCGGCGAGGGCGGGGTCGTCGGCCTGCGGGTTGACCTTCGACGACAGGGTGCGCTCGTCGTAGTACGCGCCGGAGAACCAGGTCTCGTCGGGGGTGCCTTCGATGAACCAGCGCAGGATCGCCCCGCCCTCGTCGGTGCTCGTGAGCAGCAGCTTGCCGAGGAAGCTCCGGTACACCAGTCGCATGATGCTCGACGAGTCGGAGGCGAAGTTGGTCTGCACCGTGCCCGGGTGGAACGCGACCGCGCTCAGCCCCTCGTCGTGGAACTTCGCGTGCAGGCTGCGCGTGAACAGCACGTTCGCGAGCTTCGCGTCCCCGTACGCCTTGTTGGCGCTGAACTTCTTCGTGTTGTCGAGGTCGTCGACGTCGATGTGACCGAAGAGGCGGTGACCGACGCTCGAGGTGTTGATCACGGCCGCCCCCGACGCGAGCAGCGTCGGCAGGAGCAGGTGCGTGAGCAGGAACGGGGCGAGGTGATTCACCTGGATGGTCTTCTCGTGGCCGTCGACCGTGGGGGTGCGGTCGCCGAAGATGCCCCCGGCGTTGTTCGCGAGCACGTCGATGCCGTCGTCGCCCACGGCCTCGGTGAGCCGCGCCGCCAGCTCGCGCACGTCGTCGAGACGCGCGAAGTCGGCGGTGAAGTACTCGGCGCCCGTCTCGTCGGCGACCGCCCGCGTCTTCTCGGGC
>DAMDKH010000213.1:0-3629 GCA_032099965.1 Microbacterium sp. | reverse complement strand
TGCCGCCGGAACCGTCGCGCGCGGCGTCGGCAGGGCCGGCCACCGCGTCGGAGAGCTCACCCACCGCCGGCCGCGCGCGGACCGGGGGGAAGAACTCGACGCGGCAGACGAGAGCATGCCGGCGAGCGGCGACCACGAGCTTCCGACCACGACCGGGGCCCCGACCTCCTGACCCGTCAGGAGCACCCCGCCAAAGGATCGCGCGTGCCGTTGTGGCGAGCATCCAACGGTCCGACACGACCCGACGCTAGGGTGGAATCCGTGACGGAACAGCCCGACCTCTTTACCACTGCCGGCAAGATCGCGGACCTGCGCGCCCGATACAGCGAAGCCGTCGTCGACGCGGAAGCGAAGGCGAAGGAGAAGCAGCACGCCAAGGGCAAGATGACCGCCCGCGAGCGCATCGAGCTGCTCGTCGATCCCGGCAGCTTCGTGGAGTTCGACGAGTACGTCCGGCACCGCACCACGGCGTTCGGCATGGACCGCTCCCGCCCCTACGGCGACTCGGTCGTCACCGGCGTCGGCACGATCCACGGGCGCACCGTCGCCGTCTACTCGCAGGACTTCTCGACCTTCGGCGGCTCGCTCGGCGAGGTCGCCGGAGAGAAGATCGTCAAGATCATGGAGTTCGCCCTCGCGGGGGGGATGCCCTGCATCGGCATCCTCGACTCGGGCGGCGCCCGCATCCAGGAGGGCGTCGTGGCCCTCGGCAAGTACGGCGAGATCTTCCGCCTGAACACCCGCGCCTCCGGCGTGATCCCGCAGATCTCCATCATCATGGGCCCGGCCGCCGGTGGCGCGGTCTACTCCCCCGCCCTCACCGACTTCGTCATCATGGTCGACAAGACGAGCCAGATGTTCGTCACCGGCCCCGACGTGATCAAGACGGTCACCGGCGAAGACGTCGGCATGGAGGAGCTGGGCGGGGCGTACACGCACAACACCCGCTCCGGTGTGGCCCACTACCTCGCCGAGGACGAAGACGACGCGCTGGACTACGCGCGCACGCTGCTGAGCTTCCTCCCCGACAACAACATGGCCGAGCTGCCGTCGTACGAGGGCGTGTTCGAGTTCGAGACGACGGATGCCGATCGCGAGCTCAACACCCTCATCCCCGACTCGCCCAACCAGCCGTACGACATCCACACGGTCATCGAGCACGTGGTCGACGACGGCGAGTTCCTCGAGGTGCAGCCGCTCTTCGCGCCGAACATCGTCATCGGCTTCGGCCGCATCGAAGGACGCTCGGTGGGCATCATCGCCAACCAGCCGTCGCAGATGGCCGGCACCCTGAACATCGAGGCCGGCGAGAAGGCCAGCCGGTTCGTGCGGTTCTGCGACGCCTTCTCGATCCCGATCGTGACCCTCGTGGACGTGCCCGGCTACCTGCCCGGCACCGACCAGGAATGGACCGGCGTCATCCGACGCGGCGCCAAGCTGCTGTACGCGTATGCCGAGGCGACGGTGCCGCTGGTCACCGTCATCCTGCGCAAGGCCTACGGCGGCGCGTACATCGTGATGGGTTCGAAGCAGCTCGGAGCCGACGTGAACCTCGCCTGGCCCACCGCCGAGATCGCGGTCATGGGCGGCCAGGGCGCCGTGAACATCCTGTTCCGCGGCGAGATCAAGCGTGCGGAGGAGGCCGGAGAAGACGTCGCAGCCGTGCGCACGCGCCTGGCCAACGAGTACACCTACAACGTGGCCTCCCCGTTCCTCGCCGCCGAGCGCGGCGAGCTCGACGGCATCATCGAACCGGCCAACACCCGGGTGTCGATCGCGAAGTCGCTGCGGGCGCTGCGCGGCAAGCGCGCCGAGTTGCCCCCCAAGAAGCACGGGAACATCCCGCTGTGAGCGCCCCCCTGGACGAGAGCCCGGCGCTCGAGATCGTGCGCGGCGCGGCGACCGAGGAGGAGCTGGCCGCCCTCATCGCCGTGGTCAGCGCTGCCTACGTGCAGGAGGCGTCAGCGGCCGTGGCCGAGGAGCCCCTAGTGTCGGCGTGGAGCCGCACGCAGCGCCCCCTGCGGCGACCGCTGCGGCGCGACATCCCGTGGGGCCGCTTCGTCGGCTGAGGAGCTCTCGACACCCTTCGGGAATGTCCCCCAAAATACCTACAGACACCGGCTGGACGAGCGGCGATAGTAATAGAGACGCTTCGCGTTCGACCGCTCTCTCTGTCCCAGGGTAGACAGGCGATGACCGGTCATCGGCGGCCAGTTTTCGGGTAACTGTGTCGCATGGCGAGGGGCGGGCGGCTTCGCCGCCCCTCGCCCATTCTCTCCGCTTCGGCTCCGACCACCTCCCCCGGTCGGAGCCGTTCCGGTGTCTGCTCAGCCCTGCGCCCGGCGCGGGATCTCGTGCCAGATGTCGACCGAGTCGTCGTCGCGCGACGATCCAGATCCGCCGCGGCCGACGACGGTGACCGCGGTGCGGTCGTTGCGCGCCGAGCGGATGATCAGACGCCCCGCCTGAGCCGCGGCGAGGACGCCGGCGAGCTCATCGCGGATCTCGCTCCGTCGTTCCTCGTCGATGTCGTCGAGACCGCCCTCGTCGAAGACGGTGACCGTCGCTCCGCGGCGTCGCGCGGCCGCGATCGCGTCGCGGACCGCGTCGTTGAGCAGATCCGCGCCGCGGAGCTCATCGCGCAGACGTCCCTCGGCCAGACGCGCCTCGAGGCGCTCCTCCTCGGAGAGCACGCCGTGCGAGGCGACCGTGCGGCTGAGCACGGGCCCCGCGACGGCGAGCGCGAACTGGGTGCGCAGACGGCGCTCCCGCTGTCGCACCAGCTGCGTCGCATGCCAGGCCGACACGGCCTGCTGGATCTCGGCGAGCCGCTCGGTGTCGCGCACCGCGCGATCCCAGAACAGCACCAGCAGCTGCGACACGAGGATCCACATCATCGACCCCACGAGTCCGGAGTCCATCGCGGGGGCGAGGCCGAGGAACAGCGACGACAGCACGGCGAGGATCACGAGCGCCAGCCATCCGAACACGAAGCGCCGCCGCACGATGAGCACGATGCCGAGCAGCCCGATGCCGCCGATGTACCAGGTGGCGAAGGGCAGCCGCTGCGCGGTCGCCGGCACCGAGACCGTGACCATGACGGGGAGGGCGATCGTCGTGCCGAGTGCGGCGACCGCCGTCCACAACGGCATCCGCGTGGTGGTCGGCGCGCCGAGGATCGCGATGTTCAGCACGACGAGGTAGAGCGCGATGGCGGCGACCGTGAACAGCGGGGCGGTGGGACTCTGGACCCACCACATCGCGCTGGCGGCGAAGTACAGGCCGAACCCGACCGCCAGCGACGTGGCGACGCCGCGCACCGTGCGGTTCATTCGGCCACCCACTCGAGAGTCACCGACGTCCCTGACGGGTCCGACGCGACGGCGGCGGTGCCGGCGACGCCGGCCATGCGCGCGAGGATCGACGCGCGGATGCCCAGGCGGTCCTCGCCGATCTCGTCGAGGACGAAGCCCGGCCCCGTGTCGCTGACCACCACGCGGATACCCTCCCCCTCGCCGGTCTCGACCAGCACGTGCAGGCCCCGACCCCCGGCGGGCGTGACCGCGTTGCCGATCGCCTGCCGCGCGGCGAGGACGACGGCACGCGCCACGCGTCCGGGGATCTCGGAC
>DAMDKH010000212.1:0-3638 GCA_032099965.1 Microbacterium sp. | reverse complement strand
GAAGAGGATGACGTCGAGGGGCACGGCCTCCTCCCAGTCCTCGGCGATCTGCGGGCATTGCGCGGCCGACACCGTGAAGCGCGAGTTCGGATGCGCGGCGGGGCGGCCGGCGTCGGGCGTCCAGGGGTTGCCCTCCCAGTCGATGAGCTCGGCCGGGGCGTCGTCGGTCAGACCCTCCCACCACACGTCTCCGTCGGGCCGCAGGGCGACGTTGGTGAAGATCGTGTTGCCCCACAGCGTCTCGACGGCCGTGACGTTGGTCGACTCGCCGGTGCCGGGGGCGACGCCGAAGAATCCCGCCTCGGGGTTGATCGCCCACAGGCGCCCGTCGTCACCCGGACGGATCCACGCGATGTCGTCGCCGAGGGTCTCGACGCGCCATCCGGGGATCGTCGGGCGGAGCATCGCGAGATTCGTCTTGCCGCACGCCGACGGGAACGCGGCGGCGATGTGGTACTCCCGGCCCTGCGGGTCGATGACCCGGATGAGCAGCATGTGCTCGGCCAGCCAGCCCTCGTCGCGGGCGATCACCGAGGCGATACGCAGGGCGAAGCACTTCTTGGCGAGGATGGCGTTGCCGCCGTAGCCCGAGCCGTAGGAGTACACCTCGAGCGTGTCGGGGAAGTGCACGATGTACTTGTCGTCGTTGCAGGGCCACTCGGCGTCGGGCTGCCCGGGGGCGAGCGGCGCTCCGACCGAGTGCACCGTGCGCACCCAGTCGGCGCCGTCGGCGATGCGCCGCGTGACGGCGTCGCCGACGCGGGTCATGATGCCGATCGAGGCGACCGCGTATGCGCTGTCGGTGATCTGCACGCCGATGTGCGAGAGCGGACCCCCCACGGCGCCCATCGAGAACGGCACGACGTACATCGTGCGTCCGCGCATCGAACCGGCGAAGATCTCGTCCATCTTCGCGCGCATCTCGGCGGGCGCGGCCCAGTTGTTGGTGGGGCCGGCATCTTCCTCGCGCTCTGACGCGATGAACGTGCGCCCCTCCGTGCGGGCGACGTCGCTCGGGTGCGAACGGGCGAGGTAGGAGCCGGGTCGCCACTCGGGGTTGAGCTTCACGAGCTTGCCCTCGTCGACCAGCCCGCGCAGGAGCCGGTCGTTCTCGGCCCGGGAGCCGTCGACCCAGTGCACCGCGTCGGGACGGGTGAGGGCGGCCACCTCGTCGACCCAGGCGACCAGCTCCGCCATCGCCGGGGTGTCATAACGCGGCACGGCACCGAACTCGCGGGCGGCGGCGACCGGGGAGGTGCGCGGGGTGAAGACGTCGGCGATGGCCATCTCTGCTCCTTCGAAGTGGGGGCGGTCCCTCCATCATCCGTGGCCTCACGCCGGTCTTTCGGACGAAACCCGTCGTAAGAAATCGAGTTCTTTCGTTTAGGATCAAGGAATGGCGTCTCCCGGCATCCACCTCGCGACCCTCGGCCACCGCATCCGGCACCACCGCCAGGCGCAGGGACTCACCCTCGACGACCTCGGCGCGCTCGTCGGCGTGGCGGGGTCGCAGCTGAGTCTCATCGAGAACGGCAAGCGCGAGCCCAAGCTCTCCCTGCTGCAGGCGATCGCCCGGGCCACCGGCACCGAGGTCACCGATCTCATCTCGGAGGAGCCGCCCAACCGCCGCGCGGCCCTCGAGATCGAGCTCGAGCGCGCTCAGGCGAGTCCCGTCTTCCGCCAGCTCGGCATCACCCCGGTGCGGGTGACGAAGGGCATGAGCGACGAGACGATCGAGTCGATCCTCGGGCTGCACCGCGAACTGCAGCGCCGCGAGCGTGAGGCGATCGCCACCCCGGAGGAGGCCCGGCGCGCGAACACGGAGCTGCGCCTTCGGATGCGCGCGCAGAACAACTACCTCCCCGACATCGAGCGGCTGGCCGAGAAGCAGCTGCGCGCGGCCGGGCACGTGCAGGGCGCCCTCAGCCACCGCACGGTGAGCATCATGGCCGAGAAGCTCGGGTTCGAGCTGATCTACGTCAACGACCTGCCGCACTCCACGCGCTCGGTCACCGACCTCGAGAACGGTCGCATCTACCTGCCGCCGGCCTCGATCCCCGGCGGGCACGGGCTGCGGTCGATGGCGTTGCAGGCCATGGCGCACCGGCTGCTCGGGCACACGCCGCCCACCGACTACGCCGACTTCCTGCAGCAGCGGCTCGAGATCAACTACTTCGGCGCCTGCTGCCTCATGCCCGAGACCGCATCCGTCGCCTTCCTGCAGCAGGCGAAGAAGGACCGCAACCTCGCCGTCGAGGACTTCCGCGACGCGTTCGGGGTGACGCACGAGGCCGCGGGGATGCGGATGACGAACCTGCTCACGCAGCACATGGGCATGCCGCTGCACTTCCTGCGCGTCGATTCCGACGGCGCCATCATGCGCGTCTACGAGAACGACGACCTCCCGCTGCCGATGGACGTCACCGGCTCGGTCGAAGGACAGCGCGTGTGCCGGAAGTTCCAGGCGCGGGCGGCGTTCGGCCAGCAGAACCGCACCACCGAGCACCACCAGTACACCGACACCCCCTCGGGGACGTTCTGGTGCTCGACGCAGACGGGCTCGTCGGCCGACGGCGAGTTCTCGATCACGGTCGGCGTGCCGTTCGACGACGCCCGCTGGTGGCGCGGACGGGAGACGACGGATCGCGCGGTGTCGTCGTGCCCGGACGAGGCGTGCTGCCGGCGCCCCTCGGCCGAGCTCACCGAGCGCTGGAACGGCAAGTCCTGGCCGAGCGCCCGCGTGCACACCCACATGTTCTCGCCCCTGCCGCGCGGCGCCTTCCCCGGCGTCGACGACAACGAGGTCTACGAGTTCCTCGGGCGCCACGCGGCGGAGTGACGCCGGCGACCGGGACGCACGGCCGACGCCGGTCAGCGGAGCAGGTCAGCGCATACGGAGACCGCGCGGCGGGCAGCCGTCAGCTCAGCGCCGAGATGGCGTCGCGCAGGATGCCGTCGCTGCGCTCCAGCGCCGAGGCAGCGGTCGCGGCATCCGTTCCCGTCGCCAGCATCAGCACGGCCAGCTTGACCGATCCGCCGGCCTCACCGAGCACGCGACCGGCCTCGTCCGTCGTGACACCGGCGAGCTGCGACACCGTGCGCACCGACCGCGCGTGGAGCTTCTCGTTGGTGGCGAGCAGATCGACCATGACGCCGCGGTACGTCTTGCCGAGCTTGATCATCGACAGCGTCGTGAGCATGTTGACGACGAGCTTCTGGGCCGTTCCCGACTTCAGCCGCGTCGATCCGGAGATGAACTCCGGACCCGTGACGACCTCGATCGCGATGTCGGCCGCCCCGCCGATCGCCGAGCCGGCGTTCGAGGCGATCGCGACCGTCAGCGCTCCGACACTGCGGGCGAACGCGAGACCGCCGAGGACGTAGGGGGTGCGGCCGGAGGCCGAGATGCCCACGACGGTGTCCGCGTCGCCGAGCGAGAGAGCCGCGAGCGACGCGGCGGCGGCGTTCCCGTCGTCCTCGGCGTTCTCGACCGCCGAACGGATCGCCGTCTCGCCGCCCGCGATGATGCCCACCACGAGCGAGGGATCGGTGCCGAACGTCGGCGGGCACTCACTCGCGTCCAGCACGCCGATCCGCCCGGCGGTGCCGGCGCCGATGTAGATCAGCCGCCTGCCCCG
>DAMDKH010000211.1:0-3652 GCA_032099965.1 Microbacterium sp. | reverse complement strand
GATGGGGTGGTCGTGCGCGATCACGCCGACCTTCGCCGCACCACCGGGCGAACCGATCTCATCGAAGAACTCGACGTTCGCCTTGTAATAGTCCTGCCACTCATCCGGCAGATCATCCTCGTAGTAGATCGCCTCCACCGGGCACACCGGCTCGCACGCCCCGCAGTCCACGCACTCGTCGGGGTGGATGTACAACGACCGCTCCCCCTCGTAGATGCAGTCGACGGGGCACTCGTCGATGCAGGCACGATCCTTCACATCGACACACGGCAGGGCGATCACGTAGGTCATCGGAGCTTCCTTCGGGTCAGCGTCTCACGCTAAAACCTCAAGTACACTTTAGGTCAAATCGGCGGGTCGGGGCCCGCGGATGCCGCACACCACAGGAGAGGATCGACGATGAGCCCTCACTCCGACACCGGCGCGATCGATCCGATCGACGACCCGTCGACGCACGCGGCCGACGAGGCGCTGACGATCGGCGAGATGACCCGCCGAACCGGCGTCGCGGCATCCGCCCTGCATTTCTACGAGTCGCTCGGCCTCATCGCCTCCACGCGCAGCTCCGGCAATCAGCGGCGGTACGCCCGTCACATGATCCGACGGGTCTCGCTGATCGCCGTCGCCAAGCGTCTGGGCATCCCGCTGTCCGACGTGCAGAGCGCGTTCGCCGACGTGCCCCTCACCGAGACGCCCACGCACGACGACTGGCAGCGCGCCTCCCGCCGCTGGAAGCGCGAGCTCGAACGCCGGCGCGAGGGCATCGAACGCCTCGAACGCGAACTGACCGGATGCATCGGCTGCGGATGCCTGTCGATGAAGGCGTGCGGCCTGCTCAACCCCGACGACGCCCTCGGCAGCAAGGGCGCCGGTCCGCGACGGCTGCAGGAGGACGCCCTCGACGCCTGACGCCCGCCCCGTGAGGCGCACGACCCCCGCGCACCGGACGGCATTCCGGCCCGCCGGATAGGCTCGGGCCATGACGATCGATCTCGAAGCGCTCTACGTCGACCTGCACCAGCATCCCGAACTGTCGTTCCAGGAGACGCGCACCGCCGGCATCGCGGCCGGGCACCTGCGCGATCTCGGACTCGAGGTGCACGAGGGCGTCGGCGTCACGGGCGTGGTCGGCGTGCTGCGCAACGGCGACGGCCCGGTCGTCTGGGTGCGCGCCGACATGGACGCCCTGCCCGTGGGCGAGCTCAGCGGGCTCCCCTACGCGAGCACGGCGACCGGGATCGACCCGGCCGGGAACACCGTGCCGGTGATGCACGCGTGCGGCCATGACATGCACGTCACGGCGATGGTCGGCGCCGTCGAGAAGCTCGTCGCCGAGCGCGCCGACTGGACGGGGACGCTCGTGGTGCTCATCCAGCCGGCCGAGGAGTACGGGGCCGGCTCCCGCGCGATGCTCGACGCGGGGCTGCGCGACCTCGTTCCCGCCCCCGACATCGTGCTGGGCCAGCACGTCACCCCGCTTCCCGCCGGCACGATCGGCGTGCGTTCGGGAACGCAGATGGCGGCATCCGACGGCATCACCGTCACGCTGCACGGACGCGGAGGACACGGCTCCCGCCCGCACTCCACCATCGACCCGATCGTCATGGCCGCCGCCACCGTCATGCGCCTGCAGACCATCGCCTCGCGCGAGGTCGACCCCCGCGACGTCGCCGTCGTCACCGTGGGTTCGATCCATGCCGGACTGAAGAACAACATCATCCCCGCCGAGGCGAAGCTCGAACTCAGCCTCCGCTACCCGAACGACGAGATGCGCGACCGGGTGCTCGCAAGCGTCGAGCGGATCGTGCGCGCCGAGGCGATGGCGTCCGGCGCGGAGAGGGACCCCGAGTTCCACACCGTGCACACGCTGCCCCCGACGATCAACGACGCGGATGCCACGGCTCGGGTCTCGCGCGCCATCGAAGCCGCGCTCGGCGAGGGGTCGGTGGTGGACCCCGGCATGTTCACCGGCAGTGAGGACGTCTCCTGGTTCGCCCGCGACACCGGTGCACCGCTCGTGTTCTGGTTCTGGGGCGGGGTCGACCCGGCGACGTTCGCGGCGGCCCTGGAGGGCGGCACGATCGACCGCGACATCCCGACCAACCACTCGCCCTACTTCGCGCCGGTCATCCACCCGACGATCGAGGTCGGCGTGACGGCGATGTCGGCCGCCGCGCGCGAGTTCCTCGGCTGACGTCGGAGGACGACGCGACGGGCCGGTCCCCGCCCGTGCCGTAACTCAGGACGGACCATCCGCTTCGGGCCGGATCAGGGCCGAGACCGCCCCGTTCCGCGGCGTCGGTCCTGAGTTGTGTCCGGCGAGGCCGACTCCTTGAGCGAAGCCGGGCCGTCCGTCGCGGTGGTCAGCCGCCGATGGCGTTCATGCCGCGGGCGGGCTGCAGGAACGACGGGTCGTCGATCGCGTGCCCGGGGAGCTTGCCGTGGATGCACGACCGCAGGAGGTCGGCGATCGCGTCGTCGCGCTGACCGGGCACCGACCCCTCCGCGCGCATCACGCCCGTGAGATCGTATTCGGCGTTGGAGAACAGGCAGTTGCGCAGCTGGCCGTCGGCCGTGAGCCGCAGGCGGTCGCACACGCCGCAGAAGGGCGCGGTCACCGAGGCGATCACCCCGACCTCGTGCGGGCCCCCGTCGATGCGCCACTTCTCGGCCGGCGCTCCACCGCGGCCGGGCACGGGTTCGAGGGTCCATCGTTCGCTCAGCGCGGCGAGGATCTCCTCGCGCGTCACCATCGTCGCGCGGTCCCACGTGTGCCCGGCGTCGAGCGGCATCTGCTCGATGAAGCGCAGCTGCGCACCCACGCCCATCGCGAAGGCGACGAGGTCGGCGAGCTCGTCGTCGTTGACCCCGCGCATCGCCACGGCGTTGAGCTTGAGGGGGTGGAGGTCGGATGCCGCGGCGGCGGCGATCCCCTCGAACACGTCGTCGAGCCGATCACGGCGGGTGAGGTCGGCGAACTTCTGCCGGTCGATGGTGTCGATGCTGATGTTGAGCCGGGTGAGACCGGCGTCGATGAGGGCCGGGAGCTTCTGCGCGAGCGAGATGCCGTTGGTGGTCATCGCGACCTCGACCGGGCCGTCCTCGCCTTCGATGCGCGCGATGCGCTGCACGACGTCGACGATGTCGGGGCGCAGCAGGGGCTCGCCACCGGTGAGGCGGAAGGTGCGGATGCCGAGCGCGGCGGCGACACCGGCGACCTCGACGATCTCGTCGGTCGAGAGGATGCTCGTGCGCGCCAACCACTCGTTGCCCTGCTCGGGCATGCAGTAGGTGCACCGGAGCGAGCAGCGGTCGGTGAGGGAGATCCGCAGGTCGCGGTGCACGCGCCCGTGGGTGTCGACGAGTCCGCGCGCCGAGGGGTCGATCCCGGCCCGGTCGACGGCGGGAGCGCTCGCGGCGCGGCGGCCGATCACGACCGGTACGGCCGTCATCGCATCCCCTCGATCCCCATCATCTTCCGAGACTAACCCGCACGGTCCGGGGCGAGGCCCGCCGGGCGGGGATTTCCCTCTCCGGGCGCTCGGCGACGGGCAGTGCGGGCCGGGATGCGCGGGCGCAATGGACGTGCGGCGCGCGGGCTCTCCCGGAGCCGAGCGACCGCCCCCTCACCGCACGAAGCGCACGGCATCCG
>DAMDKH010000210.1:0-3665 GCA_032099965.1 Microbacterium sp. | reverse complement strand
GGTGGGGGGCGGCGCGGCGCGGTTCGGCGGTGGGATGTCCTGAGTTGTGGCGGTGGCGGCGGCGGCGGCGCAGCCGGAGCCCGGGAGGCAGCCGGGGCGAGGGGCGGGACGAAGGCCCCGCTCAGCGGACCTTGCGGCGGTAGGCGAGCATCGCGAACGCGTAGGCGACGACGAGGATGCCGAGGCACCAGGCGAGGGCGACCCAGATGTCCGCGCCGACGGGGTCGCCGGCGAAGAGCGCCTGGATCGTGGTGACGATCGAGGTGACGGGCTGGTTCTCGGCGAACCAGCGCACGGGCCCCGGCATGGTGTCGGTCGGCACGAAGGCCGAGCTGATGAACGGGAGGAAGATCAGCGGGTAGGAGAACGCGCTCGCCCCGTCGACCGTCTTCGCGTTGAGTCCGGCGATGACCGCCAGCCAGGTGAGCGCCAGGGTGAACAGCAGCAGGATGCCGACGACCGCGAGCCACGCGCCGACGCCCGCCGTGGTGCGGAATCCCAACGCGAAGCCCACGCCGAAGATGATGGCGAGGGTGAGGGCGTTGGCGACGAGCGAGGTGAGCACGTGCGCCCACAGCACGCTCGACCGGGCGATCGGCATGGAGTGGAACCGCTCGAAGATGCCGCTCTGCAGGTCGGTGAACAGGCGGAAGGCCGTGTACGCGATGCCCGAGGCGATCGCGATGAGCAGGATGCCCGGCAGCAGGTAGTTCACGTAGTTCTCGCCGCCGATGCTCTGCCGGAGAGCTCCGCCGAAGACGAACACGAACAGCAGCATCAGCGCGATCGGCGTGACGGCGGTGGTGATGATGGTGTCGGCGCTGCGGAAGATGTGCCGCAGCGACCGGCCGGTGAGGGTCGCCGTGTCGGCGACGGCGTGCATGGTCATGCGACGTCCTCCTTCGGGATGCGGGTGTCCGGGCCGCGGGTGCTCGGGTCGGGGGTGCCCGGGCCGGGGGTGGCGGGGCCGATGAGCCGGAGGAAGATCTCCTCCAGGGTCGGCTGCTTCTCGACGTACTCGACGGTCGCGGGAGGGAGCAGTGCCTTCAGCTCGGCGAGGGTGCCGTTCGCGATGATGCGCCCGTCGTGCAGGATGGCGATGCGGTCGGCCAGGTGCTCGGCCTCGTCGAGGTACTGGGTGGTGAGCAGCACGGTGGTGCCGGCATCCGCGAGCTCCTGCACGACCTGCCACACGTCGATGCGCGCCTCGGGGTCGAGGCCGGTCGTGGGCTCGTCGAGGTAGATGACGGCGGGGTCGCCGACGAGGCTCATGGCGATGTCGAGCCGGCGCCGCATGCCGCCGGAGTAGGTTCCCGCTCTGCGGCCGCCGGCGTCGGTGAGGCGGAAGCGGGCGAGCAGGTCGTCGGCGATGCGCCCGGGCCCGGGCAGGTGCCGCAGTCTCGCGACGAGCACCAGGTTCTCGCGGCCGGTGAGGATCTCGTCGACGGCGGCGAACTGGCCGGTGAGGCTGATGGCCGCGCGCACGTCACGGGGGTCGCTCGCGACGTCGGATCCGTGCACGGTGGCGGTGCCGGCATCCGCCCTCACGAGGGTGGAGAGGATGCGCACCATCGTCGTCTTGCCGGCGCCGTTCGAGCCGAGGAGGGCGAAGATGGAGCCGGTCTCGACCTCGAAGTCGACGCCCCGGAGCACGGCCACCTCGCCGTAGGACTTCTCGATGCCCCGCACCGAGATCGCCGCGGTCATGACTCCTTCTCCTCGGCGGTCGCCGCGGTGACGGCCGCGATCAGGCGCGCCCGCTCCTTGTCGATCCACTGCCGGCCGCTGTACGAGCTGGCGAAGTTCTCGGCGAACTCGACGGGGTCGTCGCCGATGAGCCCGTCGAGCGGGGTGCCGTCGAGGGAGGCCCGCTCCCAGAGGTCGGCGAAGTCGGTGAGCATCTGTACGAGGGTGTCGCCCTCGCTGATGCCCCCGAAATACAGGAAGTAGCGGTGGAAGGCGTCTGCGGTGGCCCGGTAGGGCTCGGGCAGGGCGTCGAGCCGGGCCTTCGTCTGCTTGTACTGCTTCTTCTGTTCGAGCGATCCGGTAAGCGCTTCGATCCATTTCGCGGCCATGTCAGTTCTCCTCGGTCTTCGTGGTGGGGTTCAGTTCTTCGATGCGCTGGGAGAGGAAGCTCCAGGTCTTCCAGAACTCGGCCAGCTCGGTCGTGCCCTGCGGGTTGAGGGTGTACACCTTGCGGGGCGGGCCCTTCTCGCTCGGCACCTTCTCGACGTCGACGAGACCGCGCTGTTCGATGCGCACCAGCAGTGCGTAGACGGTGCCCTCGGCGATGTCGGCGAAGCCGTGATCGCGCAGGCGGGCGGTGATGTCGTAGCCGTACGCGGGCTGTTCGGCGAGCAGCGCGAGGACGATCCCCTCGAGCGTGCCCTTGAGCATCTCGGTCATCTGCTTGGCCATCGGATGCCCCTCTCGATCGTTCGGTGTGGTGAGTACTCAGTGATGCTGGGTACCACTACAAAGTAACACTAGGTACTGGTACCTGGCAATACCGAGTACTGGATCTTCCTCGGTAACCGCCGCACGCGCGACGGGTCGGAGGAGAAACGGGATGCCGAGGCGCGGAGGTTCGGGGGAGGATGGAGGGATGAACGCTGCGCTCGACGACCTCCTCCTCCACGTGACCGAGAGCGGATTGCTCGACGATCCCGCCCTCCGCGACGGCATCGTGCAGGGGCGGGCCCAGCTGGAGGCCGCCGGTGTCGACGTGGTCGTCGATCTCGATCCGGAGGTCGACGCCGGTGAGGCCGACCCGTCGGAGCTCGTCGACGGTCTCCGTCGCATCCTGACGGTGTCCGAGCGCCGCTGGCGCGCGGTCGTCGACGAGGCGGCGTCGGACATCGAGGATGCCGTCGGCGAGGTCGAGGTCACCGAGCAGCGCGACCTCCGGGACGACATGGAGGCCACGGCGATCGTGGTGTTCGCCGACGCGGTGCTCGTGTCGTTCGTGGCGCCGAAGCAGTTCCCCGACTCCCGCATCCTCGTGCAGCTCGACGACGAGCTGGAGGTCACGGGCGTCGAGGTCGCCGACGCCGACGACTGACCCCCCGCGCGTCGGGGCGATGCGCCGCCTGAGCGACGGTCATCGCGGGGTCAGCTGTAGATGCGCGCGGCCCCGACCTTCGCCTCGAGCAGGGGCAGCGTGCGGGAGCGCTCGGGCCGGGGGCGGATGCCGAGCACCCGGGCCAGCTCGAGCGCCAGAGCGGCGTGCCCCGCCGCGTTCGGGTGGAAGGGGTCGCCCATCAGCCCCCACGGCACGCCCCCGGCGCCGAGGTCGTCGGCGTGCCAGTCCTCGACCGTCTCCAGCGACGCGTCCATCCGCCCCACGGCCTCGTAGCCGAGCTCGAACAGGTCGGAGTAGAAGAACGGCGTGTGGTCGTACGGCTCGTCGGCGCCGGCGAGGTTGCGGCCCGCCTGCCGGCCCATCGTGGTGGCGTTGTCGACGTGCTCGACGCGCCGGCTGCCCAGCAGGCGGTCCGGGTACTGCGCGACGTCGCCGGCGGCCCACACGTGGGGGTCGGAGGTCCGGAGCCGGTCGTCGACCAGCACGCCGTCGTCGACCTCCAGGCCCGCGGACCGCGCCAGGTCGGTCTCGATCTGCAGGCCCGCGCCGACCACGACGCCGTCGGCCGCGACCGGCCGCCCGT
>DAMDKH010000209.1:0-3672 GCA_032099965.1 Microbacterium sp. | reverse complement strand
GGCGGTCGCCGCGTCGTCGAGGGTGCTCTCCAGGGCCGCGCGGGCCTGGTCGAGGTCGTCGAAGGCGCCGAGGTCGGCGCCCTGGGAGTCGCGGACGACGTGCGCGGCACCGTCGAACTCGACGAAGCCTGCGAACTCGCCGCCACGGGTGGCGACGTGCACGTCGGTGTCGGCCTGCTTCCAGGTCAACGGGTCGGACGGATGGATCGTGGTGGTGGTGCTCATGGTGATGCTCATTGCTTCGGGGCGGGCGCGCGAGCGCTCCGCGGTGGAGGATCGGAGCGGATGCCGCGCGCGTCGATGCACGTGGTCCGTGATGGCCCTGATCAGTGGCAAAGTGGGCGCCGAGAGGGGCGATGCACGCACGTTGCGTCTTCAGTATAGCAGAGCGGTCACGCGTCGGCCCGGGCGGCCGTCTCCCTCATCACGAGCACCACGACGATCGCCGCGACGATGACGGCGGTCAACGCCACCGGCACCGGCAGGATCGGGTCGAGCAGCACGAGCAGCGCTCCGGTCGGCATCACGATGTCGATGACGCGGTCGCGCGCCGGGCGGATGACGAGCCACCACACGCACAGCAGGAACACGGCGATCGGCACGGTCACCGTGAACGACGCCGCCGTCTGCGTCAGGTCGCTGTGGCCCGTGAGCACGTCGAGCTCGGTCTCGATGCCGGCCGAGAACGCCGCTGCGGCCGCGAACACGAGGTAGTGCGTGTACCCGTAGCGGAGGGAACGGCCGAACGAGCCGACCGCGGTGTGATGCTCCGGCCAGAAGTAGATCCACCACAGCGCCGCCGTCACCACGAGCGTGAGCACCGAGATCGACAGGAAGGGTGCGAACGACTCCGCCTCGTGCAGCGCGTCGATGATGGCGTTCGCGGAGGCGAGCAGGCTCTCGCCGAGCACGATCAGGGTGAAGAGGCCGTAGCGCTCGGTGATGTGGTGCGGATGCCACGGCGTGCGCGCGTCGCGCTCGGCGATCACCGGGATCGACACCTCGAGGAGCGCGAACACGGCGAAGGCGACGATCTGGACGGGACCCGTGGGCAGCAGGAGGAAGAGCACCCACAGCACCTGCACGGCCGCGATGCCCCCGGCGTACCGCAGCGTCGCACGTCGCAGCGGACCCGCCCCACGCGAGGCACGCACCCACTGGGCGACCATCGCGACGCGCATCACCACGTACCCGATCACGACGATCTCGTATCGCCCGTGCTCGAAGGCGTTCGGGATGCCGGCGGCGAGCACCAGCACACCGCCCATCTGCACGATGGTCGTGACCCGGTAGAGCCAGTCGTCCGTGTCGAAGGCGGTCGCGAACCAGGTGAAGTTCATCCAGGCCCACCAGATCGCGAAGAACAGCATCGCGTACGACGTGAGGCCGTGCTGCACGTCTCCCGCACTGAGGGAGTGGTGCAGCTGCGCCGACGCGGTGCTGACGGCGACGACGAAGACCAGGTCGAAGAACAGCTCGAGCGAGCTGGCGACGCGATGCGGCTGCCGGGCGTCGCGCGGGACCATGCGGGTGAGACCGCGCCGCGTCGGAGTGGTGTGCGATGTCACCGCGCCAGACTAGACCCGCTGCGCGGCGTCGGACGCCCGCGTCCGCGCCGCCGCGCCGCGCCGCTGTGCACGTCCTTCCGCTCGCGTCCCCGGTGGGCTATGCTGACGACGTCTGCAGCTCTCGCTGTACGCATCCACCGTGTGGGACGGAGGATGCACCGACCGTGATGTGGGATCACGGACGAACGCGAGACCCGAGGGGTCGGGAATGCAGACGAAACCGCGAGCGTGGGGCTCGGGGACTGGGGAACAACTGGGGAAACAATGGCGCACTGGGGATTTCTGCGTACATTCATGGCTCAAGGGGCCACGGCATGACCTCCGTCGAGGATGCCGTGAGCATCGCTCGCGCAGGCTCGGCATTCGTGCCGGTCGCCGCTACGCCCCGAGCCGCCAAGCCGGTGCCGCGATCGGTGGTCTCACCGCGCGTCTCCGCAACGCTGGAACGCCGCCGTCAGTGGGAGCGGCGATATCGGATGCGACTGCGGACGACGGATGCGGCTGCCATCCTGCTCGCCGTTGCGCTGACGGCGGCGATCCAGCTCACCCGTGGCCTCGCATCGGTCGAGGTCCTCTTCGCGAGCATCCCGCTCGCGGGCCTGTGGTTCGTGCTGCTCGGCACCCTGCACACCCGGGATGCCGCGCTCTTCCGCGCCAGCGCCACGGAGTACCGCGGGGTCGCGCACGCCAGCGGGCTGGCCTTCGGGCTCGTCGCGATCATCGCGGTGACGCTCGAGTGGGAGTCGATGCGGGTCGTGCTGCTCGTCGGCTTCCCGTTCGGTCTGCTCCTGCTCCTCGTCACCCGCTGGGTCTGGCGGCACTGGCTCGTCGCCGAGCGGCGAGAGGGGCGCTTCGCCTCCCGCACCCTCGTGGTCGGCGACCGTGACGACGTGGAGTACGTGATCCGCACCCTGCATCCGATCGGCGCCTCCGGGTACCAGGTCGTCGGCGCCACGCTGCTCGACGGCAACGCCCGCGACATCGAGGTCGGCGACATCCGCTTCCCGGTGCTCGGCAACTCCGGAACGGTCTCGACCGTGGCCACCGAGCTCGGCGCCGACACGATCATCGTCGCGAGCCGCCCCGAGGGCGACCCCGACTTCGTCAAGCACCTGAGCTGGCAGATCGAGGGGACGGCGGCGGAACTCGTGCTGTCGAGCCGCCTCACCGACGTCGCCGGACCGCGCATCTCGTTCGCGGCCGTCGAGGGGCTGCCCCTCATCCAGGTGCAGATCCCGACCTACGACGGCGGCAAGCACGTGCTCAAGCGCGCACTCGACATCGTCGTCTCGGCGCTGGCGCTCGTGCCGATCGGGCTCATCCTTCCGGTGCTCGCCGCGCTCATCAAGCTCGATTCCCCCGGTCCGGTCTTCTTCCTGCAGGAACGAGTCGGCCGCGACGGTCGCCGCTTCCGCATGGTCAAGCTGCGTTCGATGACCACGGATGCCGAGCAGCAGCTCGACGCGTTGAAGGCGCAGAACGAGGGCTCCGGGCTGCTGTTCAAGATGAAGCAGGATCCCCGCGTGACCCGTGTCGGGCGTGTGCTGCGCAAGCTGTCGCTCGACGAGCTGCCGCAGTTCTGGAACGTGCTCGTCGGCGACATGAGCGTCGTCGGGCCCCGCCCGCCGCTGCCCAACGAGGTCACCGCCTACGACGGCACCGTGTTCCGGCGGCTGTACATCAAGCCCGGGATCACGGGACTCTGGCAGATCTCCGGGCGCAGCGACCTCTCCTGGGACGAGAGCGTGCGACTCGACCTGCGGTACGTCGAGAACTGGTCGGTGATGAACGACCTGCAGATCATGTGGCGGACCGCCAAGGTCATGGTGCAGCCGAGCGGAGCGTACTGAGCGCATGGACCTCCCGCCCGCAGACGACAGACCGCCCGCCGTCCTCGTCGCCGTCACGACCTTCCGCCGCACGGAGCTGCTGGCGCCGCTCGTCGCCGCGATCCGCGAAGGTGCGGGCGACGCCGGCGGGAGCATGCGGATCGTGCTCGTCGACAACGACCCGGAGCGCTCGGCCTCCCCGCACGCGCAGAGCCTCGGGGTCGACTACGTCTCCGAGACGACGCCCGGCATCGCCGCCGCGCGCCAGGCCGCCC
>DAMDKH010000208.1:378-3690 GCA_032099965.1 Microbacterium sp. | reverse complement strand
CGGCGCGGCGGACTTCCTGCTCGCGCATCGCGGCCTCGACGGCCTCCACGTCGCGCACGGCACCGCGGTCGGCCGAGGTCGCCATGGCGGCGTAGGCCCGCAGCGCCAGCGAGACGGGGCGCTGGCGATCGACGGGACGATAGCCGCCGGCATCCAGGAGCCGGGCACGCCGCTGCTCGAGCTCGGCCTCGCTCACCTCGAGCGTCATGCCGCGGGTGGGGATGTCGATCGAGATGATGTCACCGTCTTCGACGAGCGCGATGACCCCGCCCGACGCCGCCTCGGGCGACACGTGCCCGATCGAGAGGCCCGAGGTGCCGCCCGAGAAGCGACCGTCGGTGATGAGAGCACAGACCTTGCCGAGCCCGCGGCCCTTGAGGAACGAGGTGGGGTGCAGCATCTCCTGCATGCCGGGCCCGCCCTTCGGACCCTCGTAGCGGATCACGACCACGTCGCCCGGCTGCACCTTCTTGCCGAGGATCTTCGCGACCGCCTCCTCCTGCGACTCGCACACCACCGCAGGACCGGAGAACACGAGGATCGACGGATCGACGCCCGCCGTCTTCACCACGGCGCCGTCGACGGCGAGGTTGCCGCGCAGCACCGCCAGCCCGCCGTCGACCGAGTAGGCGTGGGCGACGTCGCGGATGCATCCGTTCTCGGCGTCGTCGTCGAGCGCCGTCCAGCGCTCCGACTGCGAGAACGCGCTCGACGAGCGCACGCCGCCCGGTGCCGCGAACCACAGGTCCTTCGCGGTGTCGGTCGCCCGGCCGCCCCGGATGTCCCAGTCGTCGAGCCACGCCTCGAACGACGCCGAGTGGATGGTGCTCACGTCGTGCTTCAGCAGCCCGCCGCGGCGGAGTTCGCCGAGCACGGCGGGGATGCCGCCGGCGCGATGCACGTCTTCCATGTAGTACATGCGGCCGTAGGCCGGGTTCGGGGCGATCTTCGCCAGGCACGGCACCCGGCGGGAGATCTCGTCGATCTCGTCGAGACCGAAGTCGATGCCCGCCTCGTGCGCCGCGGCGAGCAGGTGCAGGATCGTGTTGGTCGAGCCGCCCATCGCGATGTCGAGCGCCATGGCGTTTTCGAAGGCCGAGAAACTCGCCACCTCGCGGGGCAGCACCGAGCGGTCGTCCTCGTCGTAGAAACGGCGGGTGATCTGCACCGCCACCTCGCCGGCCTTCTCATACAGCGCGCGGCGGGCGGTGTGGGTGGCGAGCACCGAACCATTGCCGGGGAGCGCGAGACCGAGCGCCTCGACGAGGCAGTTCATCGAGTTGGCGGTGAACATGCCCGAGCACGACCCGCAGGTCGGGCACGCGTTCTCCTCGATGCGCTGGATGTCGGCATCCGACACCGTGTCGTTGGCCGCCTCCGAGATCGCATCGACGAGGTCGAGCGTGCGCACGGAGCCGTCGACGAGGGTCGCGCGACCGGACTCCATCGGCCCACCCGACACGAAGACGGTGGGGATGTTCAGCCGCAGCGCCGCCATCAGCATGCCGGGCGTGATCTTGTCGCAGTTCGAGATGCACACGAGGGCATCCGCCTGATGCGCGTTGACCATGTACTCGACCGAGTCGGCGATGAGGTCGCGCGACGGGAGCGAGTACAGCATTCCGCCGTGACCCATCGCGATGCCGTCGTCGACCGCGATGGTGTTGAACTCGCGCGGGATGCCCCCGGCCGCCGTGATCGCCTCCGACACGATGCGTCCGACCGGCTGCAGGTGGGTGTGCCCAGGCACGAACTCGGTGAAGCTGTTCGCCACGGCGATCATCGGCTTGCCGAAGTCGGCGGCGTTCACTCCGGCGGCGCGGAACAGCGCGCGGGCTCCGGCCGCGTTGCGGCCGTGGGTGACGGTGCGGGAGCGAAGAGGGGTCGGCATGATTCCACTGTGGCGGGGCCGGGAGGGTGCCGGAAGACGGCGCTGACACTAGTAGTGAGAGCACTAGGTTTGTTCTGTGGCCGTCGACGAGCAGCAGCGCAAGGAGCTGGGGGCGTTCCTGCGTTCCCGGCGCGAGCAGCTCGACCGCGGCGCCTACGGTCTGCCTCCCGCCGGACGCGGGCGCACGATCGGGCTGCGCCGCGAGGAGATCTCGTTCCTCTCCGGCGTGAGCGTCACCTGGTACACCTGGCTCGAACAGGGACGCGACATCAACGCCTCCCGCCAGGTGCTGGATGCCGTCGCCACCACCCTGCACCTGACCGTCGCCGAGCACGACTACGTGCTGCGGCTCGCCGGCTTCTCCCCCGTCCGGCCCGGGATCGGAGCGGCCGTCGAGACCGCCCCCGCGCACGTGCAGCGGTTCCTCGACGCGCTCGACGAGCATCCGGCCTACGCCCTCGCCCCCGACTGGGGTGTCGCGGGGTGGAACCCGGCGTACGAGGCGCTGTACCCGAACATCGGCACCACGCCGCCCGAGAAGCGCAACCTCCTGTGGCTGATCTTCACCGACCCCGCGGTGCGCGACCTGCTCGACGACTGGGACGACACGAGCCGCCGCTTCCTCGCCGAGTTCCGCGCCGAAGCGGGGCCGCGGCTGGGCGATCCGCGGTATCGCGACCTGGTGGGCCGGCTGATGGAGGCGAGCCCCGAGTTCCGGGAACGATGGGAGAGCCACGACGTGCGTGGCTTCGAGTCGCGCGAGCGTGTGTTCCGGCATCCGTCGCTCGGCCGCCTGGTGTTCGAGCACCATCAGCTGCGCCCGTCCGATCAGACCGACATCCAACTCGTCGTCTACACGCCGTCGGATGCGGCGGCTCGCGCCCGGTTCGTCCGCCGCGAGTGAGGCCCGGCGCCCCACGCGACCTGCGCCCGGCGTGAGGGCTCGAGACACGCCGTGCCGGGGCATCCGCACCCTGCGTTCTCCGATCCCTCACGGGGGATGGACGGGGCCGTGACCGCGTGGACGCCGAGCGTCAAGGCCCTTCGCCCCCGCCGGGCGGATGTCGCAGAGTGAGAGCATGTCGACCTCGACCGAGCATCGCACCGAGCCCGAACGCACGCCCGATGGGCATCACTTCGTGATCGACGGCCGGCGCTGGCGGGCCACGGACCCCACGATCCCCGACTCGTTCCGCCAGGAGCTCGTCGACGAGCTGATGTCGGCGCGCCGAGCGGTGAAGGCGGGCGAGGCGAATGCGCGGGCGCGGGTGCAGGACGCGAAGGTCGCCCTCGGCGAGCGCGGGCATCCGTGGTGGGAGGACCGCACCGGTGGCGGCTTCGACGACCGGATCGCGTCGGCGATGCGCACCCTCACCCGCAAGCGCGACGGGTCGTCGATCTGTCCGAGCGACGTGGCCCGT
>DAMDKH010000208.1:0-260 GCA_032099965.1 Microbacterium sp. | reverse complement strand
CACGCCCTGGCCGCCCGCGGCGAGATCGTCGTGACCCAGAAGGGGGAGCCCGTGCGCATCGATCAGGCGCGCGGCCCCGTGCGGATCATCGCCGGCCCCGCGCTCTGATCCCACCCCCGGGGTGTTCCGGGCGCGGGATCAGAGTCGTCGAGGCGGGGCGTCAGTCGGCGGACCGGCGGCGCGACCCGATCATCATCGTGAGAAGCGCGCCCAGCAGGAGCGCGGCGGCACCGCCGACGAGCGGCAGTTCGGCGCTGGGA
>DAMDKH010000207.1:341-3694 GCA_032099965.1 Microbacterium sp. | reverse complement strand
GGGAGGCGTACCTGCGCCTGCGCGCGGCGACGCCCGCGCACCACGGCGGCTTCGTCCGCATCGGCGGTCGCACCCTGCTCAGCGCGAGTCCCGAGCAGTTCCTGCGGGCGGAGGGCGGCACGATCCGCACGCGTCCCATCAAGGGCACCCGGCCCCGCGGGGCGACCCCGGCCGACGACGCCGCTCTGGCCGCCGAACTCCGGGCCAGCGTCAAGGAGCGCGCCGAGAACGTGATGATCGTCGACCTCATGCGCAACGACCTGTCGCGGGTGTGCGCGGCGGGCACGATCCGGGTGGAGGGGCTCTGGAGGATCGAGAGCTACCCCGCCGTGCACCAGCTCGTGAGCACCGTGAGCGGTGTCGCGGCTCCCGGCACCACCGTCTCCGGCCTCTTCGCGGCCACTTTCCCCGCGGGGAGCATGACGGGGGCCCCGAAGCTGTCGGCCATGACGCGTCTGCACGCCCTCGAGGCGGGGCCGCGCGGGGTGTACGCCGGATGCTTCGGATACATCGGGATCGACGGCGATCTCGATCTGGCGATGGTGATCCGCAGCATCCTCGTGGAGGACGGCACGGCGACGATCGGAGCCGGCGGGGGGATCACCTGGGGCTCGGACGCCGCCGCGGAGGTCGCCGAGGTGGGGGTCAAGGCGCGGGGGCCGCTGGCCGCCCTGGGCGCCGTCCTCCCGGCCGGGTGGGGTTCGGATATCCTGAACTGATCCCGATTTTCCTTTCAGATTGGTCGTGCGTTCGTTGTCTGAGAACCTGTCCACCGTTCCTGCCGAGGACGAGACGTCGTCGGTGCACGCGATCCAGGCCAAGTGGCAGAAGTACTGGGCGGAGAACGAGACCTTCCTCACCGGCGGCGACGACGACACGCGGCCGCGCCGCTACGTGCTCGCGATGTTCCCGTACCCCTCGGGAGACCTGCACATGGGGCACGCCGAGAACTACCTCTACTCCGACATCGTCGCGCGCTTCTGGCGTCACCGCGGTCATAACGTCCTCAACCCCATCGGGTGGGACTCGTTCGGTCTCCCGGCCGAGAACGCCGCGATCCGACGCGGTGCCGACCCGCGCGAGTGGACCTACCAGAACATCGCGCAGCAGAAGGCCGCGTTCCAGTCCTACGGCGTCTCGTTCGACTGGTCGCGGGTGCTGCACACGTCCGACCCCGAGTACTACCGCTGGAACCAGTGGCTGTTCCTGAAGCTGCACGAGCGCGGTCTCGCCTACCGCAAGAAGAGCGCCGTCAACTGGTGCCCGAACGACCAGACCGTCCTGGCGAACGAGCAGGTGGTCGACGGGCGTTGCGAGCGCTGCGGTCACGAGGTCGTCAAGAAGAAGCTGACCCAGTGGTACTTCCGCATCACCGACTACGCCGACCGTCTGCTCGACGACCTCAACCAGCTCGAGGGCTTCTGGCCGCACAAGGTGCTGCAGATGCAGCGCAACTGGATCGGCCGTTCCGTGGGAGCCGACGTCGACTTCCGCATCGAGGGGCGCGACGAGCCCGTGACGGTGTTCTCCACGCGCCCCGACACCCTCCACGGGGCGACGTTCTTCGTCGTGGCACCCGATTCCGACCTGGCGACCGAGCTGGCATCCGACGCTCCCGCCGAGGTGCGCGAGCGCTTCCAGGCCTACCTCGAGCAGGTGCAGAAGGAGACCGACATCGCTCGGCAGGCCACGGACCGCCCGAAGACCGGCGTGTTCCTGGAGAAGTACGCGATCAACCCGGTCAACGGCGAGCGCCTCCCGATCTGGGCGGCGGACTACGTGCTGGCCGACTACGGTCACGGCGCGGTCATGGCCGTGCCGGCGCACGACCAGCGCGACCTCGACTTCGCCCGCGCGTTCGACCTGCCGATCAAGGTCGTCGTCGACACGACGGCTCCGGTCACGGGAGCGATGCCCGTCATCGAGGTCGACGACGAGGGCGTGCCGATCGACACCGGCGCGGTCGACGACCAGCACCCCTCCGCCACCGGTGTCGCCCTCACGGGCGAGGGGCGCATGATCAACTCCGGCGAGCTGAACGGCCTGTCCAAGCGCAATGCGATCGCCCGCGCGATCGAGCAGCTCGAAGCCTCCGGCACCGGTCGGGCGGCGAAGAACTACCGCCTGCGCGACTGGCTGATCTCGCGCCAGCGGTTCTGGGGCACGCCGATCCCGATGCTGCACACCGAGGACGGGAGCATCGTGCCCGTCCCCGAGGAGCAGCTCCCGGTTCGCCTGCCCAGCGTCGAAGGCCTCGACCTCTCTCCGAAGGGCACGTCGCCGCTCGGCGGCGCGGAGGCCTGGGTGCGCACGGTCGACCCCGAGACCGGCGACCCGGTGCTGCGCGACCCCGACACCATGGACACCTTCGTCGACAGCTCCTGGTACTTCCTGCGCTTCCTCTCGCCGAACAGCGACACGATGGCGTTCGACCCGAAGCAGGCCGCACGGTGGGCGCCCGTCGACTCGTACATCGGCGGCGTGGAGCACGCCATCCTGCACCTGCTGTATGCGCGGTTCATCACCAAGGTGCTCTTCGACATGGGGCTCATCGACTTCACCGAGCCCTTCTCGAACCTCATCAACCAGGGGATGGTCATCCTCAACGGTGCCAAGATGTCGAAGAGCAAGGGCAACCTGGTGCTGTTCGAGCAGGAGCTCGACGCGCACGGCGCCGACGCGCTGCGCGTGGGTCTCGCCTTCGCCGGCCCCGTCGAGGACGACAAGGACTGGGCCGACGTCTCGACGACCGGCGCCCAGAAGTTCCTCGCCCGCGCGCTGCGCATCGCCGGTGAGGTCTCCAGCCCGGTCGACGTGGTGTTCGACGGCGGAGACGCCGCTCTCCGCCGCGCCACCCACAAGCTGCTGGCCGAGGCGCCGGCGCTGGTCGAGCAGACGAAGTTCAACGTGCTGGTGGCTCGCCTGATGGAACTCGTCAACACCATCCGGAAGACGATCGACGGCGGGGCGGGGGCGGCTGATCCGGCCGTGCGCGAGGCCGCCGAGACCGTCGCCGTGATGCTCGACCTCGTCGCTCCGCACACCGCGGAGGAGATGTGGGAGATGCTCGGTCACCAGCCGTCCGTCGGCCTCGTCTCGTGGCGGTCCGCCGACCCGGCGCTGCTCGTGGAGGACTCCGTGACCGCCGTGGTGCAGGTCAACGGCAAGGTCCGCGCCCAGCTCGAGGTCTCCGCCCGCATCGGCGAGGCCGAACTGGAGGCGATGGCCCGGGCCGACGAGCGTGTGCTCCGTGCCGTCGGCGACCAGGAGATCGTCAAGGTCATCGTCCGCGCCCCGAAGATCGTCAGCCTGGTCGTCAAGGGCTGACACCCGCCGCGAAGGGCCCGGCTCGC
>DAMDKH010000207.1:0-331 GCA_032099965.1 Microbacterium sp. | reverse complement strand
GGGCCCTTCTGCGTGCCGCCGAGGGGAGGACGCCTCCGCGATGCGCGTCGTCCTGCACGCCGCCGCGTCGAGCCGACTGATCCACATCTCGTGCGCGACCGCGGATCCGCGCGAGCCGGTACTCCTACGGTGGCGGGATGCCCGTCGCGCAAGCCTCCGCCGATTCTCCCTCCGATACCGCGCCCGCGTTCCCGCCGGCGGTGCCGCGTCGGCTGCGCCTGAGCATCGGTGCGGCGGTCGTGCTCGCGTTGGTGGTGCTATCGGCCGCCGTCGGACTCGGGATCGTGCGGGGGCAGGCCGCTCCGGTCGAGACCGTCGCGATGTCGGCGTC
>DAMDKH010000206.1:0-3786 GCA_032099965.1 Microbacterium sp. | reverse complement strand
GTGGAGCGGATCACGGTCGTCGGGGCGTCCTCGATCGACCCGGCGACGCTCGAGGCCGCGCTGGCGGATCAGATCGGCACGCCGCTCGCCCTGGTCGACAGCAGCGAGGTCAAGGCGGCGCTGCTCGGGTTCCCCCTCATCGAGACCTATTCGCTCGAGGCGCGCCCTCCGCACGAGCTCGCCGTGCGCATCGTCGAGCCCACGCCGATCGGCGTCCTGCAGTCCGAAGCCGGATTCACCCTCGTCGACGCCGCCGGTGTCGCGCTCTCCACGACGGCCGATCAGCCGGCGGGGCAGCCGCTGCTCGACCTCGAGGGCGGCGCGGGCTCGCCCGCGTTCGAGAGCGCCGGTCTCGTCGTGCGGTCGCTTCCGGCCGACGTTCGGCAGCAGCTCACGGCCGTGCGCGCGACCACGGCAGACGACGTCACGCTGACCCTCGGCTCCGGGCTGACGGTGGTCTGGGGAAGCGAGGAGTCGTCGGTGCGCAAGGGTGTGGTGCTCGCCCGCGTGCTGGCCGCCAACCCGGATGCGTCGACGATCGACGTGTCGTCGCCGCGGACCGCGGTCGTCGGCTGACGGATTCGTCGTCGAAACGGGCGACACGCCCGTGTCGCTGCGCGCGCCCGCCGATGCGGCGCATACCTTCGATCAAGAGAACGCAATACCGGGAAACACTTTATACCTCTACTTGAGGTTTAAGGTTCCCTCTTCAGGCTCGAACAATTCGGAGGCCGGCCATGAGCCAGAACCAGAACTACCTCGCCGTGATCAAGGTCGTCGGCGTCGGCGGTGGCGGCGTCAACGCCGTCAACCGCATGATCGAGCTCGGCCTCCGCGGAGTCGAGTTCATCGCTGTCAACACCGACGCGCAGGCGCTGCTCATGAGCGACGCCGACGTCAAGCTCGACGTGGGCCGTGAGCTCACCAGGGGACTCGGCGCGGGTGCCGACCCCGAGGTCGGACGCCGCGCGGCCGAGGACCACGCCGAGGAGATCGAGCAGGCGCTCACCGGGGCCGACATGGTCTTCGTGACCGCGGGAGAGGGTGGCGGCACCGGCACCGGCGGTGCCCCCGTCGTGGCCCGGATCGCCAAGTCGATCGGTGCGCTCACCATCGGTGTCGTCACCAAGCCGTTCTCCTTCGAGGGTCGCCGCCGTCAGAGCCAGGCCGAGGCCGGCGTCGCCAAGCTCAAGGAAGAGGTCGACACCCTCATCGTCGTGCCGAACGACCGGCTCCTCGAGATCAGCGACCGCGGGATCTCGATGATCGAGGCCTTCGCCACCGCCGACCAGGTGCTGCTCGCCGGTGTGCAGGGCATCACCGACCTCATCACCACCCCCGGCCTCATCAACCTCGACTTCGCCGACGTCAAGTCGGTCATGCAGGGCGCAGGCTCCGCGCTCATGGGAATCGGCTCTGCCCGCGGTGCCGATCGCGCCATCAAGGCCGCCGAGCTCGCTGTCGAGTCGCCGCTGCTGGAGGCGTCGATCGAGGGCGCCCACGGCGTGCTGCTGTCGATCCAGGGCGGGTCGAACCTCGGCATCTTCGAGATCCACGATGCCGCCGACCTCGTCAAGGAAGCCGCGCACCCCGAAGCGAACATCATCTTCGGAACTGTCATCGACGACACCCTCGGCGACGAGGTGCGGGTCACCGTCATCGCGGCGGGCTTCGACGGCGGTGAGCCGTCGTTGCGTCTCGACCCGATGGTCGTGTCGCGACCGGCTGCCGCCGCAGCGCTGCCCGAGGTCCCGCTCGCGGAGACTCCCGAGGCCCCGCAGGCGGAGGAGCCCGTCAAGGAGGAGAAGCCGGCTCAGCGCGCGCAGACGACGAGCATCGAGCCCGCGTTCGCCGACGACGACATCGACATCCCCGAATTCCTGAAGTGACGACCGCTCTGGGCGCGCGGCTGGCGGCGATCGACGAAAGCATCGCCGACGCCGCGCGCCGGGCCGGTCGCGCTCCCGACGACATCACCCGGATCGTCGTGACGAAGTTCCACCCCGCGGCACTCGTGGCCGAGCTCCATGCCCTGGGCGTCCGCGAGGTCGGAGAGAATCGTCAGCAGGAGCTCACCGCGAAGCGGGCGGAACTGGCCGAACTCGACCTCCGCTGGCACTACATCGGACAGGCGCAGACGAACAAGGCCGCAGCCATCCGTCGCAGTGCCGATGTCGTGCACTCGGTCGATCGCATCCGCCTCGCCGACGCGCTGCACAGGGCGGCGGACGGCGACGACGTCCTCGACGTGCTCGTGCAGGTGAACCTGACGGACGACCCCGGACGGGGCGGCGTGCAGCCGGCCGAGGTCGTCGAGCTCGCGGAGCATGTGCAGGGACTCGACACGTTGCGTCTGCGCGGCGTCATGGCGGTGGCGCCCCTCGACGAGGAGCCTGCACCGGCCTTCGCTCGTCTGCGCGACATCGCCGACCGTGTGCGGGAGATCGCTCCCGATGCGACCTGGATCTCCGCCGGCATGACCGGTGATTTCGTCGAGGCGATCGCCGCCGGCGCGACACACCTGCGGATCGGCTCGGCAATCACCGGCCCGCGCCCCGACCGGGGTTAACCTCTACACAGACCAGCCCGTATCGTTCGAACCGGAGGACACGATGGGAAACCCGCTGAAGAAGACCATGGTGTACCTGGGCCTCGCCGATGAGGAAGAAGCCTATGAAGAAGAGCAGCAGGCTCCTGCCCGCGCTCAGCGCGACCGCGACCGTGACCGTGACCGTGAAGAGCCGGCTCCGGCTCCCGTCACGCCTCTGCGCCGTCCCGTCGCCGTGCGCCAGCCCGCGGTGGGCGCTGTGAACGAGATCCTCACCGTCCACCCGAAGCAGTACCGCGACGCCCAGCTCATCGCCGAGAGCTTCCGCGAGGGCGTTCCCGTGATCATCAACCTCTCGCAGATGAGCGATGCCGACGCGCGCCGTCTCATCGATTTCGCGAGCGGCCTGTCCCTCGGCCTGTACGGTCGCATCGAGCGGGTGACCTCCAAGGTCTTCCTCCTGTCGCCCGAGAACATCAACGTCTCCGGACAGGGCGGGATCGCGCACGCGGATGCGGAGTCCGCAGGCTTCGACCAGTAGGAAGCCGTGCAGCTGGTCCAGATCCTCGCGAGCATCATCCACACGATGCTCCTGTTGTACATCTTCGTGCTGTTCGCGCGTCTGATCCTCGACTACATTCCGCTGTTCAACCGTGAGTGGCGGCCGAAGGGCTTCGGACTGGTCCTCGCCGAGGCGGTCTATACGGTGACCGATCCGCCGATCCGGTTCTTCCGCCGGATCATCCCGCCTCTCCGCCTCGGCGGACTGTCGCTGGACTTCGGATTCGCGCTGACGATGATCATCGTGCTGATTCTGATGAACATCGTGCGGCTGTTCCTCTGACCCGTCCGGATAGCCCCCGCCCGAGTGTCGCGACATCGCGGCTCCGAGGCTCGGGGGCTATGCTGGCTCCCAGGTGCGCGCCCCGGGTTCGCGCCACATCACGACCGCGCCATATCGAAACTGGCAACCGAACTCATCGAAAGAGGAGCCATCATGGCACTTACCCCG
Organism: Microbacterium sp.; assembly: GCA_032099965.1. Classification (GTDB taxonomy): domain Bacteria; phylum Actinomycetota; class Actinomycetes; order Actinomycetales; family Microbacteriaceae; genus Microbacterium. The sequence continues at coordinate 226 of DAMDKH010000206.1, read as the reverse complement.
GATGACGTCGTCACCAAGCAGTTCCAGCACGTCCGCTTCAAGGACGGCTTCGACCCGGACGAGGTGGACGACTTCCTCGACGAGATCGTCATCGAGTGGCGCAAGGCCCTCGAGGAGAACGTCGAGCTGAAGGCCAAGCTGGCCGCGTACGAGTCCGGTGCGACTCCCGCCGCAGAGCCGGCCGCCCCGGCTCCTGTCGCCGAGACCCCCGCGCCCGCGCCCGTCG
>DAMDKH010000205.1:0-3804 GCA_032099965.1 Microbacterium sp. | reverse complement strand
GACGGCGGGCCCGCGAACCCGGCGGACGATCGGCGAGACGACCGCGCGCGGGCCGCGGACACCCTCGACCGCGCACGGCGTCGAGGAGCACAATGGGCACATGCCCACCGACGCGCATGTTCTGGGGCCCGATCTCCTGCCGACGCCCTTCACCGCGGCCGAGATCCGCGAGGCCCTGGGCGCGGGCGTGACGATCACCCTGTTCGTCGAGTCGCCGGACGGCACGGAGCACGAGCGCGTCCACCGGTTCGCGCAGACGGATGCCGAGGGGGCGACGCTGAGCGCGTGGTTCACCCATGCGCCCGACGATGTCGTGGTGAGCCGCGTCACCTGGCGCGAGCTGCAGGAGCACGCCGCCTTCCCGCGCGCGCAGACGACGATCACCGACGAGGAGCTCGAACTGCCGCTCGGTCGTCTCGCCTGCCGGCGCTACGAGATCGCCGATGCCCCGGGCGCCCCGGTGGAGACCTACTGGTTCTCGCCCGCGCACCCGGGCATGCCGGTGCGATACGAGGTGCCCCTCGACGGCGGGGTCTTGCGCACGACCGTGCGGAGCATCCGACCGATCTCGACGGATGCCGATTCCGGCGGCGCGGATGTCGGAGACCGAGCGTAGGGTCACTGCATGAGCGCACAGATCGATCGTCCCGGAGTGGTCCCCTCGTACCTGCTCGCGCGGCTCGCCGAGTCCGGGCGGTTCCCCCGGGCCGCCGCCGCCGCGCGGCAGACGCTCACGACCGGGCGACCGCCGTTCCGGGCGCGGATCGATCTGTCCATCGACGAGAACGGCGACCTCGTGGCGCAGCTCTCCGACGCGCCGAACCGCACGATCAGCGACGCGGGCAACACGCAGCAGCTTCCCGGGGCGATCGTGCGCGGTGAAGACGACGGTCCGGTCGACGACAGCGCGGTGAACGAGGCCTTCGACGGGCTCGGTGCCACTTTCGAACTGCTGCTCGCGGCCTTCCGACGCAATTCGCTCGACGATGCCGGAGCACCGCTCGACGCGACGGTGCACTACGGCGTCGACTACGACAACGCCTTCTGGGACGGAGAGCGCATGGTGTTCGGCGACGGAGACGACGAGGTCTTCCGCGGGTTCACCGGATCGCTCACCGTGATCGGGCACGAACTCGCGCACGGCGTCGTGCAGCACACCGCGAATCTCGAGTATCAGGGGCAGCCCGGGGCCCTCAACGAGTCGGTCGCCGACGTGTTCGGCGCCCTCACCGAGCAGTACGCGCTCGGGCAGTCGGCGGCACAGGCCACCTGGTTGATCGGCGCGGAGATCTTCACCGAGGCCGTGCAGGGCACCGCGCTCCGGTCGATGATCCACCCCGGCACGGCCTACGACGACGACGAGCTCGGGCGCGACCCGCAACCCGATCACATGAGCGGGTATGTGCGCACCACCGAAGACAACGGGGGCGTGCACATCAACTCCGGCATCCCGAACCGCGCCTTCGCGCTCTTCGCGATCGATGTGGGCGGCAACGCGTGGGAGACGGCGGGCACGGTCTGGTACCGCGCCCTCACGGGCGGACTCTCCCCCACGGCCACGTTCACCGCGTTCGCCGATGCCACGGTGGCCGCCGCCGCCGAGATCGATCAGCGCACAGCCGCAGCCGCTCGACGCGCCTGGACGACCGTGGGAGTCTATGGAGATGAGCGAGCCCCCGCCGCCGATTGATCCCCCGTCGCCCCGCGAACCGGGGTCGACGACGGCGACTCCGGGTGACACCGGGTCGCCCGCCCGCGTGAGCCCCGATGCCGCGGACGAGGCACACGGCGAAGGCGACGCGCACGACGAAGGCGACACGCAGAACGAAGGTGTCGCGTCAGACGACGACGGGGCCCGCGTCGTCGTGGCGGTGATCCGCTCGGGCGGGATCGCCGGTCTCCGTCGCCGGTGGCGCGTCGAGACGGATGCCGAGAACGACGACGCCGCCGAGTGGATCGACCGCATCGACCGCTGCCCGTGGAACGACGACGTCGACGGAGGGCCGGGCGCCGACCGCTTCATCTGGACGATCCGTGCCCGCACCCCCTCCGAGCGGCGCGAGCGCGACATCCCCGACGGAGCCCTCGACGGCCCGTGGCGCGAGCTCGTCGAAGCGGTCCGCGCCGCCGCACGCGCCTAACGACAGCCGACCCGCACCGTCGTCCAGACGAAGACCCGCCCGCCGCGGAGCGGGCGTCAGCCGATCGGCGTCGGCTGCTCGACCGCGATACGTGTGCGCGGGAGCGCCTCCGGGTGGTTCTGCTGCAACCAGGTCATCATCTTCTCGCGCACCTCGCAGCGCACGTCCCACTGGTCCGACGAGTTCTTCGCCGACATCACGAAGCGCACGGTCACGAAGCCGCCCTGCGCGTCGGTGACGAGGGCGCTCGACGAGCGTCCGTCCCAGAACGGCGACGCCTGGATGATGCGGTCGAACTCGGCGCGCACCGCATCCATCGGCACCCGCCAGTCGAGGTCCATGAGCACGGTGCCGAGGATCTTGTCGGAGCGCCGCGTCCACGTCTCGATCGGGGTGGTCGTGAAGTAGCTGCAGGGCACCACGAGCCGCCGCTCGTCCCAGATGTACACGACGACGTACGAGAGGTTGATCTCGCCGACGCGTCCCCACTCTCCCTCCACGACGACGACGTCGCCCACGCGGATCGCGTCGGTGAAAGCCACCTGCACGCCCGCGATGAGGTTGCCGAGGATCGACTGCGCCGCAAGACCGGCGATGATGCTGACGATTCCCGCCGACGCCAGCAGGCTCGTGCCGATGGCCCGCATCTCGGGGAAGGTGAAGAGCACCGTGCCGAGCGCGAGCACCGCGATGGTCACGAGCACGAGACGGTGGATGACGAGGAGCTGGGTGCGCCGACGCCGCGCATGGGGGCCGGCCAGCTCGACCTCTTCGCGGGCCATGAGCCGCTCGAACCCGAACGAGACGAGCGCGCCGAGCAGCCAGGAGCCCGCGAGGATCGTGGCGATGAGGAAGACGCGAGAGATCGCCGGCCATTCCTCGATGTCGGCGGGCTTCGACACCGCGCACGCGATCCAGAGCGCGACGATCGCCGCCGTCACGATGAGGGCGTTCCGCGCGCGGCGGGCGACGTCACCGACCCAGGGCAGCCGGCGGCCGACGAGGGCGACGATCAGCGCGAGCAACCCGACGATGCTCGCCGCGACGACGATCGCGATGCCGACGGCGGCGGCTGTTCCGAGCCAGGACTCCCAGGTGAATGCGGCCATCCCTCCACCGTAGGAGGGGCCGCCTGTCCGACGCCTGGACACCACCGCCCCTCGCCTACCCGCCCTCGCCCGACGGCGTCCCGCGCGAGGCACAATGGGCACATGGGACTGTTCCAGCACCGCCCGGAGGAAGAAGAGAAGCAGTGGGCCGGCCTGCCCTCCGAGCCGCGCGAGCACGGTGCCGCCGACACGCTCGACGCGGCGCCGACCGTCGATCCGCTGTCGGTCGGTCTGGGCCTGGGCGGGGAGACCACGTCGATCGTCTTCCCGGTCGCTCCCCCGCCTCCGGCCGCGTTCGCGGTCGAGAACAGGGAACCCGAGAACGACGCCTCCCCGGGCGACGACGCGGCGGCGGATGCGCCCGCCTCCGACGGCTCGACCGCACCCGTCGACCCGCACGACGCGGATGCCTGACGACGCTGCGGAGATCGGCATCCGCCGGGTCGGCGAGGACGACGGGCGGGAGTGGCAGGAGTAGCGATCTGCGCCGGCTTCGTCGTGGTGCCCGACGCCGGCACCCGCTGCGAAGACGGGTGGCGCGACCTGCGCCTGCG
>DAMDKH010000204.1:3608-3832 GCA_032099965.1 Microbacterium sp. | reverse complement strand
CCGAGCACTCCGGGCACCACGCCGACCGGCGGCGCACGCGGCCCGGACGTTCGCGCTGCTCGGTGGGGGTCGCCGCGAACCGGTGCCCCACCGCGCACTCCCAGCACAGCAGCACGTCGGCGGCCAGGGGCACCTGCGACAGCGCGATGCCGTGGTTCAGTTCGGGATGGTACTGGCGGATCACCTCGGGGTAGGCGGCCCACCCGGCGCGGAACTCACCGACC
>DAMDKH010000204.1:0-3442 GCA_032099965.1 Microbacterium sp. | reverse complement strand
CGGCCGCAGAAGAAACGAGAACGGCAGAGGCCCCGGTCCCACAGAGCGGGGGGCCGGGGCCTCTGCCGTCGGGGGTGTGCTCAGACGAGCTCGTCGATCGTGGCGTCCGGCGCGTCCGCAGCCCGACGGCGCACGCGCATCCCGACCAGACCCGCGCCGACGAGCAGCAGCAGGAGGCCGGAGAGCACGATCCACGGCGCGACCTCGCCACCGGTGACACCCAGCTCGTCGCCGGTGCCGTCACCACCCTCGCCGTCACCACCCTCGCCCTCGCCGCCATCGCCGTCGCCGCCGTCTCCGCCGCCGGGCGCGTCCACGAGCACGATCAGCGAGACCGTGGCCTCGAGTTCGGTGACCGGGTCGGTCGCCCGCAGGGCGTGGGTGCCCGCGGCGGTGTCGAGCGGAACGGTGGTCGTGAGGGCGAACGAGCCGTCTGCGGCGGCGGTCGCCGTGCCGAGCAGCACCGGAGCGGAGTGCAGCCACACCTCGACCTCGGCGCCGCCGGTGTAGCCGGATCCGCGCACGACGATCTCGTCGCCCGGGTGCACGCTGCTCTCACTCACCGTGAGGCGGGGCGGGAGCGCGCCGAGCGGCGGCACGAGAGCGGTCTCGGCCGAGGTGAAGGTCAACGGATCGAGTCCCTCGGCGCGCACGACCACCCGCAGCGAGAGGCGGTGCCCCTCATCGGCGGCCTGCACGGTGTACTCCGACGTGGTCGCGGTGTCGATCGGCTCGCCGTCGCGCAGCCACTGGTACTCGACGGTCGCCCCCTCCGGCGCCGACCAGTCGTCGAGCCGGCCGGTGAGGGTCTCGCCCTGCAGGGCGTCGCCGTCGATCACCACGACCCCGCCCGCCGTGGCGAACGGCACGGTCTCGGTGACGCCGTTGAGCGTGAGGCTCACGCTGCCCGCACCGGGTGCGAGCGCCGTGAGCACGTGGGTCGTCGGGTCGAGCGCCGCGATGCTGCCGGCCGGAGCATCCGCCGCCGCACCGATGTGCACCCCGGAGGATGCCGTCCACCGGTAGCTCATCGGCCACGCGACGGACACCTCGGCCTGACCGGGCTGCGAGATCGTCGGGGCGAGGGCCGTGCGGGTGCCGGCCTCGAGGGTCTGCGGGATCTCGTCGAACGCGATCGCGTCGACCCGCGTCTGCACCTCGGCTTCGAGCCAGGGTGCCGCGGCATCCGCCCACTGTCCCGCGGCGGGGTCGATGCCGAGCATCGTCCAGCCGGTGAACTGGCCGAACGGGGAGCCCGCGGGCGCCTTTCCCGAGTTGCCGTTGATCAGGTACGGGATGCCGTCTTCGCGCGTCGCGTGGAACACGCCGACGTGCGATCCGACGAACGCGGCCGACTTGCCGCTCGTCTCCCGGAACCGTTCCAGCCAGTCGCGCACGAGTGCGGCGTCTTCGCGGTTGCCGAGCTGGCTCGACTTCGTCGGCAGCGGGTCGTCGAGCGGGTGGTGCTGCAGCAGCACGACGCCCGTGACGGCCGGGTCGGATTCGGCTCCGGCGAGGGCGTCGCGGAGCATCTCGAGCTGCTCGACCTTGCCCGAGATCGACCCCGTCGACGTGTCGAGCATGATCAGCCGCGTGCCCTGCTGGTCGACGGTGCGGAAGTTCGCACCGAACGCCTGCTGGAAGTTGGCGATGTCGCCGCCCATGATCTCGTGGTTGCCGGGCACGTAGTACCAGGGGAAGTCCACGCCGGTGAGCTCCTCGTCGAGGATGCTCTTCGCGAGGGCGAAGTCGGCGGGGGAGGCCTCGTCGACGAAGTCGCCGTTGATGACCAGCACGTCGGGGTGGGCCGCGACGATCTCCCGCAGCGCACGACGCGCGCCGGCCACGGCCTCGCTCTCGGGCGCCCGGGCGACGAACTGCGCGTCGCTCATGACGGCCACCCGCAGCGGCGCGTCGTCCGTGGCGCCGTCGGCCACGATCACCGGGTCGGGCACGACCTCGGTGGCGGGCATGTCGACGTCGGGGGCGACGGCGACCGCGAGCGAGCTGATGGTGATCTGGCCGGTGTACTGCGCCCCCGCCTTCGTCTCCATGAGGCGGAACCGCTGGAAGGTCAGCGGGTACTGCACGCCCGCCGGCACGGAGAACTCGGCCTGACGCCATCCGGTCCAGGTGACCTCCGGCCCGTCGAGGTTCGACGTGGTGCCGTTCGCCTGACGGAACTGCAGGCGCGGCCAGGCGCCGTTCCCGTCGCCCTCGATCCACATCGTCAGCTTCTGCGGCTGTCCCGGCAGCACGACGCCGCCGTTCGGTGCGACCGCGTACTGACCGCGAGTGGCCGTCGACTGGGTGAAGTCGTAGCGCAGGGTGAGGCCGTTGTCGCCTTCGTGGCCCGGCGCCGGGGAGACGGATCCGCCGGGGGCGCGGTCGTTCGCGGAGGTCCACTGCGCGGCATCCGCGAGGTCGGCGAACAGGATCTCGTTCAGTCCGACGGTGATCGGCACGGTCGTCGAGAGACCGGCGACGGTGAAGGTCGGGGAGGCGCTGCCCAGCTCGCCGAGCGCCCGCACCTCGAAGGTGCCGTCGGCGTGCGGGGTGAACGACAGCAGCTCTCCGTCGGCGCCGGTGATCTCGACGTCGGCCGGGTCGATGGGGGCCTGGAAGCCGTCGGCGTCGTGACCGATGAGGGTCAGGATGCGGCTGTCGTCGCGGCCGTTCAGGGCCACGAGTCCGGAGGATGCGGTGACGCGGGTGAGCGGTCCGAGCACCTGCAGCGTCCGTTCGCCGGTCGCCGCTCCGTGCGTCGCCGACACCGTCGCAGCACCAGGGGTGACACCGGTGACGGTAGCCGAGGATCCGTCGGCGGCGACGGTCGCTCCGCCGGTCGCAGCCCAGGTGGGGGCGACGGCATCCGCGGCCGAGCCGTTCTCGGTCACGCCGACGGCATCGATGCGGCGGTGGAGTCCGGGGAAGACGCGGTCCGCATCGTCGTGGTCGATCGCGGTGCGCAGGTCGAAGCGGGCGGGGATGCTCGATCCGGGAGTGCGCAGGAAGATGCCGAGGCCGTTGGCGTCGCGGCGCTCGTACCCGTCGGAGGGGGCGTTGAGCACGCTCGCCCCGGTCTCGCCCGGCTGGCGGGCGTTCATCTGCGACGATCCGCCGCCGTCGAGGTTCAGGGCGTCCGATGCGCCGAGGTCGCGCATGAACTGGCCGAGTTCGGGCACCGTCAGGCCGGGCACGGTGCTCTGGCGCCCGTCGGCGACGACGAAGTAGGCCGTCGTGCCGTCGGCGGAGAAGCCGACGCCGGTGCGCGGGTGGCGCAGGCGCGAGAGGTCGGAGACGGCCTCGCCCACGACGCCGTCTTCGAGCATGAGGGGCTCGGACGAGGCGTGGCCGCCGACACCGGCGGCGAGGTCGACGGCCTCGGGGTTGAGCGTGTAGTCGACGGAGACCTCGTCGCCGAGCGCAAGCGCGGTGAGCG
>DAMDKH010000203.1:3608-3836 GCA_032099965.1 Microbacterium sp. | reverse complement strand
GCACGGCCGCCGCGAGGGCGCCCACGCGCGCATCGTCCAGCCGCAGTCGGTCGATCAACGAGTCGCCGATCCCCGACTCCCGCCCGCGATCGATGTCGCCGGCGTTCGCCGCGATGATCCGCGCCGCATTCCGCTCGAGGCCGACCGCGATCGCCTCGAGGATGCGAGCCTTGTCGTCGCTGGTCAGGGCCGCCGTCGCGCGGGCGGCCTCCTTCGCGCGCTCCAGGC
>DAMDKH010000203.1:0-3598 GCA_032099965.1 Microbacterium sp. | reverse complement strand
GCGCACCTGCGGGGTCTGGTCGGTCATCCGCCCAGTCTAGGGCGGCCGCCCTGGCTCACAGAGCCGGTTCGAACCAGGTTCCGATCCGTTCTCCCGACAGGGCACGACCGACCAGGTCGGCACTCGTCACGAGCACCCCGATGCCGGACGCCGCCGCGAGGCGCGCCGCGGAGACCTTCGTGGCCGCCCCGCCGGTGCCGACGCTGTTGACCACCGTCGCCCCGAACTCGAGACCGCTGAGGTCGGCGTCGGCGGCGATCACGTCGATCGGCTCGGCCGACGGGTCGGACGGGGGCCGGGTGTAGAGCGACTCGATGTCGCTGAGCAGCACCAGCGCGTCGGCCTCGATGAGCTGAGCGACGAGCGCGCCGAGGCGGTCGTTGTCGCCGAAACGGATCTCCTGCGTCGCCACCGTGTCGTTCTCGTTGACGATCGGCAGCACGCGCAGCCCGAGCAGCCGCTCCATGGCCCGTCGGGCATTGCTGCGGGAGGTCGGGTTCTCGAGGTCGCCCGTCGTGAGCAGCACCTGACCCGCGACGATGTCGAACGGCCGGAGAGCCTCCTGGTAGCGGTACACGAGGATGTTCTGCCCCACCGCCGCGGCGGCCTGCTGCGTCGCCAGGTCGGTCGGCCGCGCGTCCAGGCGCAGGAAGGGGATGCCGGAGGCGATCGCCCCGGACGAGACGAGCACGACCTCGGTGCCGCGGGCGTGGGCCTCGGCCAGCGCCTCCACGAGCATGGGGATGCGCCAGGCCGCTTCGCCGCTGATCGACGACGACCCCACCTTCACCACGATGCGCGAGACCTCAGGGAGGTCGGCGCGGTGGCGAGCGGTCACTCCTCGCCCTCTCCGCGGGTGGCGAGACGGCGCTCCTCCGCCTCGGCGCGGGCGGCCGCCTTGGCGTCCATCCGCTCGTAGTACTTCTCGCGGCGCTCGGAGGTGGTCCGCCGGGCGTTCGGAGCGAGTCGCGGGTCGGTGCCACGCGGAGCGGTCATGAGCTCGGCGGCCGAGGTCATGGTCGGCTCCCAGTCGAAGACGATGCTGTCGCCCTCGCCGATGACGACCGTCGATCCCTGCACGGCACCGAGGCGGAAGAGCTCGTTCTCGACGCCGAGCTTCTCGAGGCGGTCGGCGAGATATCCCACGGCCTCCTCGTTCTGGAAGTCGGTCTGCTGAACCCAGCGCACCGGCTTCTCGCCGAGGATGCGGTAGACGTTGCCGTACGTGCCGCCCTCCACCCGGATCGTGAACTCCTTCTTCGATCCGCGGGGGCGGATGACCACGCGCTCGCGCGGCGTCTCGGCCGCGGCCAGCTCGGCGCGGTGCTTCTCGACGATCTCGCCGAGCGCGAAGGTCAGCGGACGGAGGCCCTCGTGCGAGACGGTCGAGATCTCGAAGACGCGGAACCCGCGCGCCTCGAGCTCGGGCCGCACGAGCTCCGCCAGATCGCGCGCCTCGGGCACGTCGACCTTGTTGAGCGCGACCAGCTGAGGGCGCTCGAGGAGCGGCGTCTGCCCCTCGGGCACCTCGTAGGCGGCGAGCTCGGCGAGGATGACGTCGAGGTCCGAGAGCGGGTCGCGTCCCGGTTCGAGGGTGGCGCAGTCCAGCACGTGCAGCAGCGCCGTGCAGCGCTCGACGTGGCGCAGGAACTCGAGTCCGAGTCCTCGCCCCTCACTCGCGCCCTCGATCAGACCGGGCACGTCGGCCACCGTGTAGCGGGCGTCACCCGCCTGGACGACACCGAGATTGGGGTGGAGGGTCGTGAACGGGTAGTCGGCGATCTTCGGGCGCGCCGCCGAGATCGCACCGATGAGGCTGGACTTGCCCGCGGACGGATATCCGACGAGCGCCACGTCGGCGACCGTCTTCAGCTCGAGCACGACATCGCCCTCGAAGCCCGGGGTGCCCAGCAGCGCGAAGCCGGGGGCCTTGCGCTTCGGGGTCGCGAGGGCGGCGTTGCCGAGCCCGCCCTGGCCGCCCTGGGCGACGACGAACCGCTGGCCGGGCTCGATCATGTCGACGAGCACCTCGCCGTCCGGCGACTTGACGACCGTGCCCACCGGAACCGGAAGTTCGAGCGTCTCGCCGGCGTAGCCCGAGCGGTGGTCGCCCATCCCGAAGCCGCCGTTCGCCGAGGAGCGGTGCGGCGAGTGGTGGTACGACAGGAGCGTGCCGGTCTGGGAGTCCGCGACGAGGACGATGTCGCCGCCGTCACCGCCGTTGCCGCCGTCGGGGCCGCCCAACGGCTTGAACTTCTCGCGATGCACCGAGACGCATCCGTTGCCGCCCTTGCCCGCTCGCAGGTGGAGCGTCACGGTGTCGACGAACGTGACCATGTCTCGGTCTCCTTGGTTGTAGCTTCCTGCCCTCCGTTATCGGAGGGCAGATACACGGACGGGGCGAGCCGAAGCCCGCCCCGAACCGGAAGTCGTGTGCTGCGCGAGGATCACTCGCCCGCTGCGACGATGTTGACGACCTTGCGGCCGCCCTTCGCACCGAACTGCACGGCGCCCGCGGCGAGAGCGAACAGCGTGTCGTCGCCGCCACGTCCGACGTTCACGCCGGGGTGGAAGTGCGTGCCGCGCTGACGGACGATGATCTCGCCGGCGTTGACCTGCTGGCCGCCGAAGCGCTTCACGCCCAGTCGCTGAGCGTTGGAGTCACGACCGTTACGGGTGGAGCTTGCGCCCTTTTTGTGTGCCATGTCCTGGTCTCCTCGGTCTTACTTGATGCCGGTGATCTTGACGCGCGTGAGCTCCTGGCGGTGGCCCTGACGCTTCTTGTAGCCGGTCTTGTTCTTGTACTTCTGGATGATGATCTTCGGGCCGCGGAGGTTGCCGATGACCTCAGCCGTGACCTTGACCTTCGCCAGAGCGTCGGCGTCGGTGGTCACTGCGGTGCCGTCGACGAGCAGCACGGCCGGCAGCTCGATCTTCTCGCCCTGGGCAGCCTGCACACGGTCGAGCTGAACGATCGTGCCGACCTCGACCTTCTCCTGCCGCCCACCGGCGCGCACTACTGCGTAAACCACTTCATACCTGTTTCGTTGGGGAGCTCGCGGCTCCGAGAATCTCACGGGAAGACTGTTGCTTGCATGCACCGCAGGGCGGCGGGTGCGAAGGCAAGACTCTCCGCTTCGGCCGACGAGGTCGACGCGGCTTACGCACCAAGGGACTACTTTACCGGATGCCTCGCCCAGTCGCAAAGCGAGCCGGGCGGCGCGTCGCGTCCTAGGCTGGCGGGATGACCGTTCTCGTCGACGACCCGCTCTGGCCCGCGCACGGACGTCTGTGGGCCCACCTCGTCAGCGACGAGAGCCTCGACGAACTGCACGCCTTCGCGCGCCGCACCGACCTGCCACAGCGCGCGTTCGACCTCGATCACTACGACGTGCCGGAGGACAGCATCCCCCGGCTCGTCGCGGCCGGCGCCCAGGCGGTCGGCGGCAAGGAGCTGACCCGCCGCCTGATCGCCTCAGGCCTCCGGGTCCCCGCTCGCGACCGGCGCTGACGTCTCGCCGTTCACCGACACCGGGGTGCCGGTGAGGGCGGCCGTGCTCACCCGGCGCCGTCCCCGCCCCTGACCGGGCGCCTTCGG
>DAMDKH010000202.1:0-3848 GCA_032099965.1 Microbacterium sp. | reverse complement strand
GCGGCCTGCGCCCGCGCGAGCGCCGCGCGCAGCGGCGCGGGATCGCGCGTCAGATCGAGCTCGCTGTTGCGCTCGACCTGCTCGAGCTCGTACCCCTGCTCCTCGAGCAGATCGCTGACGGGATGCGACGGGATGCGCCCCCACCCCGTGCGCGGGGAGAGCAGCCGGGCGTCGGGCACGGACGGGCGATGGAGGGTCCACAGCTGCAGCGTCGACCGGCCGCGCTCCCTCGCCTCCTCCTCGGCGTGGGCGAGGAGGATCGCGCCGACACCCTCGCCCCAGAACGCGGCGGGGACGAGGACGTCGATCTCGGCCGCGCGCGCACCGTCCTCCTGCGGGTAGTCGATCGTGACGACGCCGACGATCTCGTCGCCGCGCCGGGCGATGAACCCGGTGTGCAGGGTGTCGGAGGAGTCCGCCCAGGCGGGCAGCATCTGCGCGGCCGTGGGTGCCAGCTCGGGGATGCCGACGAGTTCATCGCAGACCCGCCGGTTCATCTCCCCGTAGGCGATGAAGTCGGCGGCGTCGGGCGCGTCCAGCGACGAGGGGACGGTGAGAGGGGTGATCGTCAGGTCGACGGTCATGTCAGTTCCTTCTTCCAGACGCCTTCATAGGCGCGAGCGGTGAAGCCCAGGGCTTCGTTGATGGCGAGCATCGGCCTGTTCTCCTCGGCGTTGTACGTGATGACGCGCGGGGAGTCGGGGGCGACGTCGGTCCAGGCGCGCAGACCCGCCGCCTTCACGAGCATTCCGAGGCGGTGACCCCGGTGCTCGCGGAGCACGAGCGTGTCGTTCTGGTGCGTGGTCGCCCGGCCGTCTCGGCCGATGCCGAGCTCGGTGAACGCGGTGAGGACGCCGGTCGCACGGTGCTGCGCCGCGGTCACGAGCATGGTGTGACCGCGTTCGCGCTCCCGCTCCTCCATCCGACGCAGACGATCGGCATCCCACTGCTCCTCGTCGGCGGCGAGATCGGCCGACGGAGCGTCGGTCGACATCCGCGACTTCATCCTGGCGTACCCGTCGACGTGCGCGTCCGGCGTGGGGAGCAGCCAGGACACCACCCGGTAGTCGCGCGCGACGTCGGCGGCTTCGCTCTCGAGCGCGCGTGCCTGCCGCGCACATGCCTCGTCCAGCTCCAGCACGCTGATGCGGTAGACCTGCTCGAGCGTGAAGCCGCTGCGGCGCAGGAACCGGGCGGCGTGATCGTCCGGCACGCTGCCGAACCCCGTCGGAGGCTGCAGACGCGGGCCGTCGACGGCCTGCTGCTCCGTCCAGTTGTGGATGACGGTCCGCCCGTGTCGACGAGCGGCGGCCTCGATGTGCGGGAGGATCGCGCGTCCGATGCCCTGCCCCCAGGCGGAGGGAAGCAGTTCGATCGTCGCCATGACGGCGCGCGCGCCCTCATCCATCGGGACGTCGACCATCGCGCGACCGATGATCCGACCGGCGCGTCGCACCGCCCAGACGTGCGTCGTCCTGTCGGCGCTGGAGCGGAGCACGGGCAGCAGAGCCTCGGGGGTGAGGTCCTGATCGTCGCGCCCGGTGACCTCGCGGTAGACCTGGTTGCGGACCTCGGCGAACTCGTGCAGCTCGCCCGCGTCACCCGCGTCCGCCCGTGCGGGGAGCACGAGCGGACGCAGGGTCGCGTCGGCGGTCAGGGGGATGTCCATCGTCGGCGCTCCACTCACAGCAGCTGACGCCGCAGATGGTAGGCGAGGACGGCGGCGTTCTCGCGCTCGCTCGGATGGTGCGTGCCCGGCCGGTGCGACGACGCGGGGGTTTCGTCCGTGCGTCCGGAACGGTGGGGTCGCTGCGCGCGCCGGAGCAGCCAGAGACCGACGCGGAAGGTGAGACGGTCGGCGAGCGAGAGCGCACGCAGCTCGTCGGGGGCGGGGATGTCGAGGACCTCGCGGCCCTGCGTATCCGGGGGATGGGTGGTGCTGTGCGACAGCGTCGTGTTCACGGTGTTTCCTTCGATGAGGTGTGCGGATGTGCGAGATGCGCGCCGCCGGGCCCGAGGCCGGGACGGGGTGCGCGGAGAGAAGGCGCTCGAAGCGCGAGGCCGCGATGCGGCGGGAGGCCTCCCGGGAGAGCCGTCGGCCGACGGCGCAGGGGAGGCGGAAGACACGTGTCCCCGGAAGGGACCGGTCGGCGGGCGGTGCTCCGCTAGGAGACGGCGATGCCGTGGACGCCGAGGTCGGTCACCGAGTGCACGGGGCGCTGCGCGGAGAATGCGCGCGCGACCAGGCGGTGGGCCTGTGCGGTGTGCTGGATGTTCATCGGGGACCTCCTTTCAAGAGTGCGTCGGTCGATCAAGCTAGCGGACGACTCCGGCGGGCGTCAAGCCTTTTCTCAGGAACGGCTGCCGCGGCCGCCGCCCCGAGTGCTGCTCGGACCGCGCGGTCTCCCCGACTTTCCGCGGGATTCCGGTAGCGTGTGTGCGTGATTCTCCCCGAGCGGACGGTGCCCCGATGCATCTGAAGAGCCTGACCCTGAAAGGCTTCAAGTCGTTCGCGCAGCCCACGAGCTTCGTCTTCGAACCCGGTGTGACGTGCATCGTCGGTCCCAACGGATCGGGCAAGTCGAACGTCGTCGACGCCCTGGCCTGGGTGATGGGGGAGCAGGGGGCGAAGACGCTCCGCGGCGGCAAGATGGAGGACGTCATCTTCGCCGGCACCTCGACCCGCGGCCCGCTCGGGCGTGCCGAAGTGCAGCTGACGATCGACAACAGCGACGGGGCGCTTCCGATCGAGTACGCCGAGGTCACGATCAGCCGGACCCTGTTCCGCAACGGTTCGAGCGAGTACGCGATCAACGGCGAGGGCTGTCGTCTGCTCGACGTGCAGGAGCTGCTCAGCGATTCGGGCCTCGGCCGCGAGATGCACGTCATCGTCGGACAGGGCCGTCTCGACACCGTGCTCCAGGCGTCGCCCGAGGACCGTCGCGGCTTCATCGAAGAGGCCGCCGGGATCCTCAAGCATCGCCGCCGCAAGGAGAAGACGGTGCGCAAGCTCGACGCGATGCAGACCAACCTCACGCGTCTGAGCGACCTCGCCGGCGAGATCCGGCGTCAGTTGAAGCCGCTGGGCAGGCAGGCCGAGATCGCCCGCGAGGCGCAGACGATCGCCGCGGTCGTGCGGGACGCCAAGGCGCGGCTCTTCGCCGACGACGTGGTGGCGTTGCGCACGGCGCTCGCCGATCACACCCGCACCGAGAACGAGCGGCACACCGAGCGCCTCGTCCTGACGGATCAGGCCGACACCGTGCGCGCGAGCATCGCGCGGCTCGAGCGCGACCAGAACTCCGTCGCCGTCGACCAGGCGCGCAGCGTGGCCTTCGGGCTTGAGCAGGTGCAGGAGCGGATGCGGGGGCTGTACACGCTCGCCAACCAGCGGCTCGCCCTCCTCGGATCCGACAACGACGACGCGGCCGTCACGGCGATCACGGTGACGCAGGCGACGATCGACGAGGCGAAGCACGAGATCACCCTCGTCTCCGACGGGCTCGGGGCGGCGCAGGATGCCGCGGCCGCGGCGAGCCGGGAGGTCGTCCACGCGCGGGCCGAGCTCGACACGCTCGATGTCGACATCGCGGAGCAGAGCGCGCTGGTCTCGGAGTACGACATGCGTCTGTCGGCGCTGCGCGGAGCGGCGGACGCCGCCGCATCGGCCCTCGCCGCGGTGCGCGGAGCCGTGTTGCGTCAGGAGAACGCGCTGGAGGCGGCGAACGAGCGCAGACGCGAGGCAGCCGAGGCCCGGGACGCGCTGGAAGATGCCGAGGCTCCCCAAGGGTCGGCCGCGGAGTACTCCGCGGCCTATGACAGTGCGCAACGAGCGGCGACGGCGGCCG
>DAMDKH010000201.1:0-3863 GCA_032099965.1 Microbacterium sp. | reverse complement strand
CGGAGCGGACGTGGTGAACGACAGGTGACCGGACGGTGGCTGCGCGGGGCCTGCCCTGTCGTGGCGCGGGACTCAGGCGGTCGGCACCGCGTATTTGAAGCCGAGATGTGACCCGGTGTACCCCAGCCGCTCGTAGAAGCGGTGGGCGTCGGTGCGCGCGGCATCCGAGGTCAGCTGCACGATCGTCGCCCCCACGGCCGGCGCGGCGCGCTCGCCGACCCACCGCATCGCCGCCGATCCGATGCCCGACGAGCGCAGGGTGCTGCGCACGCGCACGGCCTCCACCTGCAGGCGGCGTGCACCGCGCCGCGCCATCCCGGGAAGGGAGGTGAGCTGGAGGGTGCCCACCACGGCGCCGTCGAGCTCGATCACGAGGAGGTCGTTCGACGGGTCGGCGAGGATGTCGCGGAGGCCCTGCGCGTACGCGGGGCGGTCGTCGGCGGATGCCCGGTCGCCCCGGGACGCACTGATCGGGTCGTCGGAGAGCAGCGCGATCACGGCATCCGTGTCATCGGTCGTCGCCCGGCGCAGGACCGCCTCCCCGGCCCGCGACGCGAAGGAGAAGGGCAGCGGGAGGGCATCGAGCATGCCCCTCATTCTGCCAGCGGTCGCGGATGCCGTCGAAGGGCGGCGCGTCTGGAATCATGGCGTGGTGGATATCGGCGCCGTGCTCGGACTCGAGCAGCTCACCTGGGCCACCCTGCTCCTCGTTGTCATCGCCGCCTTCGCGGCGGGCTGGATCGATGCGGTGGTCGGCGGCGGCGGGCTGCTCCAGCTGCCCGCGCTGCTGCTCATCCCCGGCATCGCCCCGATCCAGGCCCTCGCGACGAACAAGCTCGCCTCGGTCTTCGGCACCGCGACGAGCAGCGTCACCTACTACCGGCGCGCGAAGCCCGACATCCGCACCGCGATACCGATGGCCGTGATCGCGCTCGCCGGGTCGTTCGGCGGGGCGGCCGTGGCCACGCTGCTTCCCGCCCAGGCGTTCAAGCCGATCATCGTCGTCGCCCTGCTCGCCGTCGCCCTGTTCACCGCGTTGCGCCCCCAGATGGGTGCCGCCACGAAGCTGCGGTTCGCCGGGCATCGACACCACGTCACGGCGGGAGCCGCGGGGCTGGTGATCGGCTTCTACGACGGCATGATCGGTCCAGGCACGGGAACGTTCCTGGTGATCGCGCTCGTCGCCCTGCTCGGCTACGACTTCCTGCAGGCGAGCGCCAAGGCGAAGATCGTCAACCTCGCGACGAACGCGGGGGCGCTGCTGCTCTTCATCCCGCACGGCTCGGTGCTGTGGTTGCTCGGCGGGATCCTCGCCGTCGCCAACGTCGCGGGCAGCTACCTCGGCTCGCGCATGGCGATCTCGCGCGGCACCGGGTTCATCCGCGTCGTCTTCCTCGTCGTGGTCGTCGCGCTCATCGCGAAGCTGGGCGTCGACGTCTGGAACGAGAACCTCGCCCCCGCCCTCGGCCTCGCGTAGCCCCGCCGGCATCCGCGCTCCCGACGCAGAAGATCCCGCTCACGCGCGGGCGGAGCGGGATCTTTCGCGACGGGAAGCGTCGGTCGACCGGGTCAGGCGTCTTCGGGCTCGAAGTCGACGCCGGCCTCGGCGCGCTGCTCGGGCGAGATCGGGGCCGGTGCCGCGGTGAGCGGGTCGTACCCGTTGCCCGACTTCGGGAACGCGATGACCTCACGGATCGACTCGGTCTTGGTGAGGTGCTGCAGCACGCGGTCCATGCCGAGCGCGATCCCGCCGTGCGGCGGGGCACCGAACTTGAACGCGTCGAGCAGGAAGCCGAACTGCTCCTGTGCGACCTCGTCGCTGATGCCCATGACCTCGAACACGCGCTTCTGCACGTCTTCGCGGTGGATGCGGATCGATCCGCCGCCCAGCTCCGACCCGTTGCAGACGATGTCGTAGGCGTAGGCGAGCGCCGAACCGGGGTCGGTGTCGAAGGTGTCCTCGAACTCGGGCTTGGGCCCGGTGAACGCGTGGTGCACGGCGGTCCAGGCGCCGCCGCCGAGCGCGACGTCGCCCGAGGCCACGGCGTCCGCCGCGGGCTCGAACATCGGTGCGTCGACGACCCAGGTGAAGGCGAACTCGTCGGGGTTCAGGTAGCCCAGGCGGCGACCGATCTCGACACGTGCGGCGCCGAGCAACGCCCGGCTCTCCTTCGCGGATCCGGCGGCGAAGAAGACGCAGTCGCCCGCCTCGGCGCCGACGAGGGCGGCGAGGCCCGCCTGCTCCGACTCGGAGAGGTTCTTGGCGGCGGGACCGCCCAGCGAACCGTCTTCGTTGAAGAGCACGTAGGCGAGGCCGCGTGCGCCGCGCTGCTTGGCCCAGTCCTGCCAGGCGTCGAGCTGCTTGCGCGGCTGGCTCGCCCCGCCGGGCATGCGGACGGCGCCGACGTACTCCGCCTGGAAGACGCGGAACGGCGTCTCGCGGAAGTATTCCGTGGCCTCGACCAGCTCGAGGCCGAACCGCAGGTCGGGCTTGTCGGAGCCGTACTTCGCCATGGCGTCGGCATAGGTGATGCGCGGAAGCGGGGTCTGCACCTCGACGCCGATCGTCTTCCACATGGCGACGACGAGCGTCTCCATGAGCGCGATGACGTCTTCCTGGTCGACGAAGCTCATCTCGATGTCGAGCTGCGTGAACTCCGGCTGACGGTCGGCGCGGAAGTCCTCATCGCGGTAGCAGCGGGCGATCTGGTAGTACTTCTCCACGCCGCCGACCATGAGCAGCTGCTTGAACAGCTGCGGCGACTGGGGGAGGGCGTACCAGCTGCCCGGGTGCAGGCGTGCGGGAACGACGAAGTCGCGGGCGCCCTCCGGCGTCGATCGGGTGAGGGTCGGGGTCTCGACTTCGGTGAAGCCGTCGCCGTGGAGCACGTCGCGGATCGCCTTGTACACGTCGGAGCGCAGGCGCAGCGCCGAGGCGGCGGCGGGGCGGCGCAGGTCGAGGTAGCGGTACTTGAGACGCGCCTCCTCGCCGACGTTCTCGGTCTCGGCCAGGGCGGTCGACACCTGGAAGGGCAGGGCCGCGGACTCGTTGAGCACCTCGACGCTGTTCGCGATGAGCTCGATCTCGCCGGTCGGCAGGTTCGGGTTCTCGTTGCCGTCGGGGCGGCGCGAGACCTCGCCCGTCACCTTCAGCACGAACTCGTTGCGCAGCGGGTGCGCGCTCTCCTCGTCGCGGATGACGACCTGGGCGATGCCCGAGGCATCCCGAAGATCGATGAACGCGACTCCTCCGTGGTCACGACGGCGATCGACCCACCCGGCGAGGGTGACGGTCTGACCGATGTGCTCGGCTCGCAGCGAGCCGGCGGAGTGGGTGCGAAGCACGGAGGATTCCTCCTGATCTGGGGAACGGTGAACCCGCCCAGTCTACGCGGGCGGGGCGGCCCTCCCTGCGGCGGGGGGAGAGGTCAGTAGGGTTGCTGTGAACGGAAGGCGCATCCATGACCCACGCTCTCGTCCCGACGGTCGGTGACCTGCTCCCGCGGGTGGCCGCGCGATCCGAGGACCGGACGTGACCGCATCCCGGCTGCACCTCGTGCGACACGGCGAGGTCCACAATCCCGGTCGTGTGCTCTATGGTCGGCTGCCGCACTTCCCGCTCAGCGAAGACGGCCGGCGCATGGCGCGCAGCGCTGCAGAGCATGTGGCGGCACTGGGGCGCGACGTCGAGGCCCTGCGCTGCTCGCCCCTCGAGCGCACGCAGGAGTCCGCGGCGCCGTTCGCCGAGCGCTTCCACCTCGAACCCGTGCTCGACGAGCGGGTCATCGAGCCCGCGAACGTGTTCGAGGGCACGCAGATGCGCCGCTCCCTGCTGAACCCCTTCAACTGGTGGCACCTGCGTC
>DAMDKH010000200.1:0-3902 GCA_032099965.1 Microbacterium sp. | reverse complement strand
CGGACCACGGCGAAGCCCGCCGCGGCGGCACCGATCCCCGCGCAGGCTCCGAAGCCGGCGAAGGATGCCGCGCCCGCCGACGCCGCGCCGGTCGAAGAGGACAGGGTTACCGTCCTCCGCGGCATGCCGAAAACCCTCGCGGCCAACATGGACGAGTCCCTCACCGTCCCGACCGCCACCAGCGTGCGCACGATCCCGGCCAAGCTGATGATCGACAACCGCATCGTCATCAACAACCACATGGCCCGCACCCGCGGCGGCAAGGTCAGCTTCACCCACCTCATCGGGTGGGCGCTGATCCGCACGCTCGACGAGTTCCGCAGCCAGAACGTCTTCTACGCCGAGATCGACGGCAAGCCGTCGGTCGTCGCCCCGGCGCACGTGAACCTCGGCATCGCGATCGACCTGCCCAAGCCGGACGGCACGCGGGCCCTCATGGTGCCGAGCATCAAGAAGGCCGACACGATGACCTTCACCGAGTACCTCGCCGCCTACGAGGATCTCGTCACCCGGGCCCGCGGCAACAAGCTCACCGCCGCCGACTTCCAGGGCACCACGGTCTCGCTGACCAACCCCGGCGGCATCGGCACCGTGCACTCCGTCCCCCGGCTCATGAAGGGCCAGGGCTGCATCATCGGCGCGGGCGCCCTCGACTACCCGGCGGAGTTCCAGGGCGCGAGCCAGAAGACCCTCAACGAGCTCGCGATCGGCAAGACGATCACGCTCACCAGCACCTACGACCACCGTGTCATCCAGGGGGCCGGCTCGGGCGAGTTCCTCAAGAAGGTCCACGAGCTCCTCATCGGTCAGCGCGGCTTCTACGACGACATCTTCGCGGCGCTGCGCATCCCGTACGCCCCGATCCACTGGAACCCCGACATCGCGGTCGACCTCGCCGAGCGCGTCGACAAGCAGTCCCGGGTGCAGGAGCTCATCAACTCCTTCCGCGTGCGCGGCCACCTCATGGCCGACATCGACCCGCTCGAGTACCGGCAGCGCTCGCACCCCGACCTCGAGATCGAGAGCCACGGGCTCACCTTCTGGGACCTCGACCGCGAATTCGTCACGGGAGGGTTCGGCGGTCGACGCGTCGCCAAGCTCCGCGACATCCTCGGCGTGCTCCGCGACTCGTACTGCCGCACGCTCGGCATCGAGTACATGCACATCCAGGACCCCGAGCAGCGCCGGTGGTTCCAGGAGAAGGTCGAGGTGAAGTACCAGAAGCCCGGCCACGACGAACAGCTCCGCGTGCTCCGCAAGCTGAACGAGGCCGAGGCGTTCGAGACCTTCCTGCAGACGAAGTTCGTCGGCCAGAAGCGGTTCTCCCTCGAAGGCGGCGAGTCGCTCATCCCCCTCCTCGACGAGATCCTGCAGGGCGCGGCCACGGCCGGGCTCGAGGGTGCGGCGATCGGTATGGCGCACCGTGGCCGGCTGAACGTGCTCACCAACATCGCCGGCAAGACGTACGGGCAGGTGTTCCGGGAGTTCGAGGGGACGCAGACGCCGGGCAACCAGCGCGGCTCCGGCGACGTGAAGTACCACCTCGGCACCGAGGGCACCTTCGTCGCCGAGGACGGCTCGTCGCTCCCCGTCTACCTCGCCGCGAACCCGTCGCACCTCGAGACCGTCGACGGTGTCCTCGAGGGCATCGTCCGTGCGAAGCAGGACCGCAAGCCGATCGGCACCTTCGCCTGGCTGCCGATCCTCGTACACGGCGACGCGGCCTTCGCGGGCCAGGGCGTCGTGGTCGAGACCCTGCAGATGTCGCAGCTGCGGGGCTACCGCACCGGCGGCACGATCCACGTGGTCGTCAACAACCAGGTGGGATTCACGACCACGCCGAGCGACGCGCGCACCTCCGTGTACTCGACCGATGTCGCCAAGACGATCCAGGCGCCCGTCTTCCACGTGAACGGCGACGACCCCGAGGCCGTCATCCACGTCGCCCAGCTCGCGTTCGAGTACCGCGAGCGCTTCCACCGCGACGTCGTGATCGATCTGGTCTGCTACCGCCGGCGCGGACACAACGAGGGGGACGACCCCTCGATGACCCAGCCGCTCATGACCGACCTCATCCAGGCCAAGCGTTCCGTGCGTCGGCTGTACACCGAGTCCCTCGTCGGACGCGGCGACATCACCGAAGAGGAGTACGACGAGGCCAAGGCCGACTTCCAGAACCGTCTGGAGATCGCCTTCGCCGAGACGCACGCGGCCGAGACCGGCACCACGCCGATCACCCCCGAGGTGACCGTAGCCGAGGACCAGGTCGGGGAGCCCGACATCACCGGCGTCCCCGCCGAGGTCATCCGCCTCATCGGCGATGCGTTCGTGAACAAGCCCGAGGGCTTCACGGTGCACCCGAAGATCCAGCAGCTCCTCGACAAGCGTCTCGACATGAGCCGCAACGGTGGCGTCGACTGGGGCTTCGGCGAGCTGCTCGCCTTCGGTTCGCTGCTCGTCGAGGGCACGCCGGTGCGCCTGGCCGGGCAGGACTCGCGCCGCGGCACGTTCGTGCAGCGTCACGCCACGCTGCACGACCGCGCGAACGGGCAGGAGTGGCTGCCGCTGTCGAACCTCTCCGACGCGCAGGGACGGTTCTTCGTCTACGACTCGCTGCTCAGCGAGTACGCCGCGCTCGGGTTCGAATACGGCTACTCCGTCGAGGCCCCCGAGGCCCTCGTGCTGTGGGAGGCGCAGTTCGGCGACTTCGTGAACGGCGCCCAGTCGGTCATCGACGAGTACATCTCCGCGGCGGAGCAGAAGTGGGGTCAGCAGTCCAGCGTCACCCTCCTCCTCCCCCACGGCTACGAGGGGCAGGGGCCCGACCACTCGTCGGCCCGCATCGAGCGGTTCCTGCAGCTGTGCGCGCAGGAGAACATGATCGTCGCGCGCCCCTCGACGCCCGCCTCGTACTTCCACCTGCTGCGTCGCCAGGCCTACGCCCGGCCCCGCAAGCCGCTGGTCGTCTTCACGCCCAAGGCGATGCTCCGCCTCCGCGGCGCGACGAGCCCCGTCGAGGCCTTCACCGAGGGCCGCTTCGAGCCGGTGCTCGACGACGACCGCGGTCTGGACCGCTCCGCCGTGAAGCGCGTCCTCGTGCACTCCGGAAAGGTGCACTGGGATCTCCGCAGCGAGCTCGAGAAGCACCCCAACCCGGAGGTCGCCCTCGTCCGCCTGGAGCAGCTCTACCCGACTCCGATCGACGGCCTCAAGGCCATCACGGACTCGTACCCCAACGCCGAGCTGGTGTGGGTTCAGGAAGAGCCCGAGAACCAGGGCGCCTGGCCGTTCCTCGCACTGGCATTCGCCGACGTGCCGGGCGACCGTTCGTTCCGTCCGGTCTCCCGTGCCGCGTCCGCGTCGCCCGCGACCGGGTCGTCGAAGGTGCACGCGGCGGAGCAGGCGACCCTGCTTCGCGAGGCTCTGACGCTCGGCTGACGCCGAGGAGAGACAGAGAGAGGGGCCCCGGCGGTGATCGCCGGGGCCCCTCTCTCGTCGCCGTCGTGCCGGCGACGGCCGTCAGTACCAGATGTCGAGCGACGGAGCGGGAGACGTCGCGAACGCGAGGTCGAGCGCGCGCACGGCCCTCTCGTCTCCGTCGATGGCGCCCGCCGCGGCGAGAGCCGACGCCCGCACCCCGCCCGCGTAGAGCGAGGAGAGCGCCGAGACGCTGAGCGCCAGCTGCGGGACGTCCGACACCTCCGCTACGCTCACCGACGCCGCGCCCTGGGCGTCCGTGCGCAGTCGCCAGGTACCCGCCGCGAACCCCAGCGGATCGTCGACGCGCACGACGAGGTCGGCGGCGGTCGCGTACTGCCGCGCCGACAGGGCGGCCGGCACGTCGAGGGTGCGCAGCCACCCGTGGTCGTGCACCTCCTGGACGACGCCGCGGGTGTCCGCGA
>DAMDKH010000199.1:0-3904 GCA_032099965.1 Microbacterium sp. | reverse complement strand
CCAGCAGGCCGCCGATCAGCCCGCCGAGGTCGATGCCCCCGTCGCCCTTCCCGCCGCGGCCCCCGCCCAGGACGCCGCCGAGGATGTCGCCCAGACCTCCGCCGCCGGAGGACCCCGCCGAGCCGGAGCCGCCGCCGAGGATGCCCCCGATGAGGTCACCGATGCCGCCCTGGCCGCCGTCCGACCGCTTGCGGTTGGCGATGAGGTTCATGATGATCGGCGCGAGGAGAGGCAGCAGCTTGCCGAAGTCGATGCCCGCCGTCTTCTCCGAGGTCGTGAGCTTCTCGGTGACCTTCTTCTCGTCCGGGCCGAGGATGTGCGCGACGATCTTGCCGCCGTCGCGTTCGTCGATGTCGTCGACCGAGGTGCGCTCCCGTGCTCCCTCGTGCTTCTGGAGGGCGCGCTCGATCGCCGCCGAGCCCTCGTTCGTCGAGGCGTTCTTGGCGAGCCCGCCGAGCAGCACGGCGCCGCCCTGCTCCACCGCCGCCTTCGCTTCGGCGTGCGAGACGCCGAGACGTTTCGCGATGTCGTCGATCGGGACCTGCTGCAGGATGTCGTCGAGAGCCATGGCATTCCTTCCGTTCCGGGCATCCGCCCACTGGCGCACACAGTAGTGCGCCGTCCGCGGGTGGGGGAGGGGGTGGCGGGGATCGCCTAAAATCGATCCATGCGCGCCACGGAAATCCAGGCTGACCTGTCCGAGATCCTCGTCACCGAGGAGCAGATCCTCGCAAAGCTCGACGAACTGGCCCGGCAGGTGGCGATCGACTACGAGGGCAAGGACCTCGTGCTGGTGGGCGTGCTCAAGGGTGCGGTCATGGTCATGGCCGACTTCGCGCGGGCGCTGCCGTTCCACGCCCCGATGGACTGGATGGCCGTGTCGAGCTACGGGGCGAGCACCAAGTCGAGCGGCGTCGTGCAGATCCGCAAAGACCTCGACACCGACATCAGCGGCAAGCACGTGCTCATCGTCGAGGACATCATCGACTCGGGCCTCACCCTCAGCTGGCTGCTGGAGAACTTCGGCTCGCGCGGGGTCGCGTCGATCGAGGTGCTCGCGCTGCTGCGCAAGCCCGAGGCGGCGAAGGTGGTCATCGACTGCAAGTACGTCGGCTTCGACATCCCCACCGACTTCGTGGTCGGCTACGGGCTCGACTTCGACGAGCGCTACCGCAATCTGCGCGACGTGGCCGTGCTCGCGCCGCACGTCTACTCCTGACCACCCAGGCACCCCCTCGCCGGTCCGGTGCCGGCGGTACGCCGTGGGTGAACGCACAGCGGACCCCTAACGCCCGCGCGATACCCTGAACGGACCATGGATGTGAAGAAGCTCAGCCGCAACCCGCTGATCTACGTGCCGCTGATCGGCCTGCTGCTGATCCTCGGGTTCGTGCTGATCTCCGGCCTCGGAGCGCCCAAGCAGATCACCACGCAGGAGGGGCTCAAGCTCCTCAGCGGCGAGACGGTCACCGAGGTCACCACGACCGACGGCGATCAGCGGGTCGACATGACGCTGTCGAAGCCCTTCGAGGGTGCCGACCGCGTGCAGTTCTACTACGTCGAGGCGCGCGCCGAAGAGGTCGTCACGGCGATCAACGACGCCGACCCCAAGGAGGGCTTCAACGACGCCGTGCCGCGGGCCACCTGGTTCGACGGCTTCATCTCGCTGCTGCTCCCGCTCGTGCTCCTCGGCCTGCTCTTCTGGTGGCTGCTGTCGTCGATGCAGGGCGGCGGCGGCAAGGTGATGCAGTTCGGCAAGTCCAAGGCCAAGCTCGTCAACAAGGAGACCCCGACCGTCACCTTCGCCGACGTCGCCGGTGCCGATGAGGCGATCGAGGAGCTCCACGAGATCAAGGAGTTCCTGCAGGACCCGGCCAAGTTCCAGGCCATCGGCGCCCGCATCCCGAAGGGCGTGCTGCTGTACGGCCCTCCCGGAACCGGCAAGACCCTGCTCGCCCGCGCCGTCGCCGGCGAGGCGGGCGCGCCCTTCTACTCCATCTCCGGTTCGGACTTCGTCGAGATGTTCGTCGGCGTCGGAGCAT
Organism: Microbacterium sp.; assembly: GCA_032099965.1. Lineage (GTDB taxonomy): Bacteria > Actinomycetota > Actinomycetes > Actinomycetales > Microbacteriaceae > Microbacterium. The sequence continues at coordinate 1,862 of DAMDKH010000199.1, read as the reverse complement.
CCCGGGTGCGCGACCTCTTCAACCAGGCCAAGGAGAACGCCCCGGCGATCATCTTCATCGACGAGATCGACGCCGTCGGCCGACACCGCGGTGCCGGCATGGGCGGCGGCAACGACGAGCGCGAGCAGACGCTCAACCAGATGCTCGTCGAGATGGACGGCTTCGACCCGAACGCCAACGTCATCGTCATCGCCGCGACGAACCGCCCCGACATCCTCGACCCCGCGCTGCTGCGCCCGGGCCGCTTCGACCGTCAGATCGGCGTCGACGCCCCCGACCTCAAGGGTCGCCAGAAGATCCTCGAGGTGCACGCCAAGGGCAAGCCGCTGTCGCAGAGCGTCGAGCTCGAGGTCGTGGCCCGCAAGACCCCCGGTTTCACCGGCGCCGACCTCGCGAACGTGCTCAACGAGGCCGCGCTGCTCACGGCGCGCTCGAACGCCCAGCTCATCGACAACCGCGCCCTCGACGAGGCCATCGACCGCGTGATCGCGGGACCGCAGCGTCGGACCCGCGTGATGAAGGACCGCGAGAAGCTCATCACCGCCTATCACGAGGGCGGTCACGCACTCGCGGCCGCGGCGATGAACTACACCGACCCAGTCACCAAGATCACGATCCTCCCGCGCGGCAAGGCGCTGGGCTACACGATGGTGCTGCCCCTCGACGACAAGTACTCGGTCACGCGCAACGAGCTGCAGGATCAGCTCGCCTACGCGATGGGCGGACGCGTCGCCGAGGAGATCATCTTCCACGACCCCACGACGGGCGCCTCGAACGACATCGAGAAGGCCACGTCGATCGCCCGCAAGATGGTCATCGAGTACGGCATGACCACCGAGGTCGGTCCCGTGAAGCTCGGCTCCGAGGGAGGCGACATGTTCGTCGCCCGCGACATGGGCCGCGGCCGCGAGTACTCCGAGAAGGTCGCCGAGCGGGTCGACGCCGAGGTGCGCGCTCTCATCGAGCAGGCGCACGACGAGGCCTACACGGTCATCACGGAGAACCGCGAGATCCTCGACCGCCTCGCCCTCGCGCTGCTCGAGGAGGAGACCCTCGACCACCACCAGATCGCCGAGATCTTCCGCGAGGTGCGCAAGCTTCCCGAGCGGCCGCTGTGGCTGTCGAGCGAAGACCGCCCGGTGTCCGACGTGCCGCCGATCGAGGTGCCGAAGAAGGTCGTGCCCGTCGCGGCATCCGTCGAGGACCCGGCCGTCGAGGCCCGTCCGCAGCCGGAGTCGTCGGGAGTGACCCACCCCCGTCCCGCGACGGCCTGACCGTGGGCGTCGACAGGGCGCGCATCGAGCGCCTCACGCGCGAGCTCCTCGAAGCGATCGGCGAGGATCCCGATCGCCCGGGACTCAAGCAGACCCCGGCCCGCATGGCCGACCTGTATGCGGAGTTCTTCGCCGGCGTGGGCGAGGATGCCGCGGCACCGCTGGAGCGCACGATCAGCGTGACGCGGGGCCCGGCCCCCGACACCCTCCCGTCGGGTGCCGTGCTGCTGCGCGACATCCGGTTCCGTTCCGTGTGCGAGCACCACCTCCTGCCCTTCGCGGGGCACGCGCACCTCGCGTACCTCCCCGGTGAGCAGGTCGTCGGCCTCGGCGCGCTCGTCCGCGTGGTCGAGATCCTCGCGTCGCGGCCGCAGGTGCAGGAACGCCTCGGCGAGCAGATCGCCGACGCGATCGCCGACAACCTCGACGCCCGCGGTGTGCTCGTCGTGCTCGATGCCAGCCACGGCTGCGTCACGATGCGCGGCGGACGCCAGCCCGAGGCCTCGACGCTCACGATCGCCGCACGGGGCGAGTATGCGGAGCCGGTCGCCCGCGGCGAGCTCATCGCCCTCATCGGCGCCTCGTCGG
>DAMDKH010000198.1:0-3954 GCA_032099965.1 Microbacterium sp. | reverse complement strand
GCCGCGGCGGGCAGGGTCGGTGCGCATCGACTTCAGCTCCTCGTGCCGGTCGCCGTCGGGAAGGGGCGCCAGCGCGCCGGTCGCGACGAGGGCGTCGCCGTCCCGGGCGATGAACAGGCGCACCCCCGGGTCGAGCAGCCGGTCCAGGGGCAAAGCGTGCTGGCTCTCGGGCGGCGCGGTGCCGGCCATGTCCGCGTGGTGCGCGAGGAGGAAGGCGGCGAGGCCGGGGGTGGGGCCCTCGACCCGCTCGATGAGGATGCTCATCGTCGGAGCATCCCACGGCCGTGTTTCGCCGGGATGACGGCGTGGCAGAATTGACCCGCGGCTCCCTCGGGACGCCGCGGTCCGCCGTGGTGTAATGGCAGCACGACAGCCTTTGGAGCTGTGAGGTCTAGGGTCGAGTCCTGGCGGCGGAGCATGACAGGGAACACGCTCGCGATCATCGTCCTCGCCGCAGGTCAGGGCACGCGCATGAAGTCCCGCCTGCCGAAGGTGCTGCACCGCATCGGCGGACGGCCGCTCGTGGGCCACGTGCTCACCACGGCTCGCGCGCTCGGCGCCGACCACGTCGAGGTCGTCGTGCGGCACGAGCGCGACCAGGTCGTCGCCGCCCTGCGCGAGGACTACCCCGACGCGGTGTTCGTCGATCAGGACGACGTGCCCGGCACCGGGCGAGCCGTGCAGGTGGCGGTCGATGCGCTCCCCGACGACTTCGACGGCGATGTGCTCGTGCTGTCGGGCGACTGCCCCCTGGCCGACGCCGACACCCTCGCGGCGTTCCTCGCCGAGCACCGCACCTCGGGCGCCCCGGCCACGCTGATGACGGCCGTCGTCGACGACCCCACCGGCTACGGGCGGGTCATCCGCGACGCCGACGGCGGTGTCGACCGCATCGTCGAGCAGAAGGATGCGAGCGACGACGAGGCCGCCGTGCGCGAGATCAACGCGGGCATGTACGTGTTCCGCGCGACGACGCTGCGCACGTACCTGCCCGAGATCGGCGTCGACAACGCCCAGGGCGAGATGTACCTCACCGACGTGCCGGGGCTCGTGCGCCGCGACGGCGACCGCGTCGCCGCCTCCGTCGTCTCCGACGTCACCGTCACCTACGGCGTCAACGACCGCGCGCAGCTCGCCGAGGTCGGACGCCTGCTCAACGCGCGCATCGTGCGCCGGTGGCAGCTCGCGGGCGTGACGATCGTCGACCCCGCCACCACCTGGATCGACGACGATGCGACGCTCGCCCCGGACGTCACGATCCTCCCGCACACCCAGATCCTCGGCGCGACGGCGATCGCAGAGGGCGCCACCGTCGGCCCCGACACCACCCTCGTCGACTGCGAGGTCGGGGAGGGGGCGGCCGTGCGCCGCACGGAGGCCACGCTGTCCGTGATCGGCGCCGGTGCGACCGTCGGCCCGTTCTCGTACCTCCGCGCGGGCACGGTGCTCGGCGCGAACGGCAAGATCGGCGCCTACGTCGAGACGAAGAACGCCGAGATCGGCGAGGGCAGCAAGGTGCCGCACCTGTCGTACGTCGGCGACGCGACGATCGGCCGCGGCGTGAACCTCGGCGCGAGCACGATCACCGCCAACTACGACGATGTGAACAAGCACCGCACCGAGATCGGCGACGAGGTGCACACCGGGTCGCACACGGTGCTCGTCGCGCCGGTTAGGCTGGGTGCGGGCGCGAAGACCGGCGCCGGCGCGGTGGTCCGCAAGGACGTCCCCGCCGGGGCCCTGGCCATGACCGTGGCCCCCCAGCGCAACATCGACGGCTGGGTCGAGAAGAACAGAGCAGGCACGGGAGCGGCGGACGCCGCATCCCGAGAACGAGCGGCGGAGTAGGCACGGCATGGCGCGCAAGAAGAAGACGGTCGATCTGGATCGTGACAACGGCGTGGCCCCCGGCCTCGTCGCCAAGACCAAGAAGCGCCTCGTCGTCGCGGGAGGTCGCTCGCACCCCGAGCTGACCGCCGCCGTCGCCGCGGCCCTGGGCACCGAGACCGCCCCGGTCGAGCACCGCACCTTCGCCTCGGGCGAGATCTACGCCCGCTTCGAGGTGTCGATCCGCGGCGTCGACCTGTTCCTCATCCAGACGTTCGGCGAGCCGGTGAACGAGTGGCTCATGGAGACGCTCATCATGATCGATGCGGCCAAGCGCGCGTCGGCCAAGCGCATCACCGTCGTCGCGCCCTACTATCCGTATTCGCGTCAGGACAAGAAGGGCCGCGGCCGCGAGCCGATCAGCGCCCGCCTCGTGGCCGACCTGCTCAAGACCGCCGGCGCCGACCGCGTGATGAGCGTCGACCTGCACGCCGCCCAGATCCAGGGCTTCTTCGACGGCCCCGTCGACCACCTCTTCGCCAAGCCGGTGCTGCTCGATCACTTCCAGCGCACGCTGTCGCCCGCCGACCGCGAGATCCTCACGGTCGTGTCGCCCGACATGGGGCGCGTCCGGGTCGCCGACACGTGGTCCGACAGCCTCGGCGCCCCGCTGGCCATCATCCACAAGCGCCGCGACCCGAAGGTCGCCAACCAGGTGTCCGTGCACGAGATCGTCGGTGCCGTCGAGGGCCGCACCTGCCTCCTCGTCGACGACATGATCGACACCGGCGGCACGATCGTCAAGGCTGCGCAGGCGCTCAAGGCCAACGGCGCCCACCGCGTCATCGTCGCGGCGACCCACGCGATCTTCAGCGACCCGGCATCCGAGCGCCTGCAGGACGCCGCGATCGACGAGGTCGTGATCACAGACACGATCCCCCTCACGGAGTCGCGTCGCTGGGAGAAGCTCACGATCCTGCCGATCGCCCCGCTGCTGGCCCGCGCCATCCACGAGGTGTTCGAGGACGGATCGGTCACGAGCATGTTCGGCGGCGACGCGTAGGTCTCGCAGCGGCCGGGCACAGCCCGTCCATAGGCGGCATTCCTACTCTCGGAACATCGACGCCCCGTCGACGACACCGAACCGGGAGGACCGCCATGATCCGCACCACCGTTCCGACGTCCGTCCGTACCGGCTCCGCCCTCGTCGGCGTCGCCGGACTCCTCCTGCTGGCCGGATGCTCCGGCGCGACGACCGACGGCGCCGACAGCGGCGACGCGGCGGGCACGGACACCGGCTCCACGAGCGGGGGATCGGACGGCGCGGGGGCGACCTACGAGGACGGCACGTACTCGGCCGACGGGTCGTACCAGACGCCCGAGTCGGTCGAGACGATCTCGGTCACCCTCACGCTCGCCGACGGCGTCGTCACCGATGTCGAGGTCACCGGCGACCCGAAGGCCCGGGAGACCGAGCAGTACCAGGGCGCCTTCATCGACGGCATCGCCGAGGAGGTCGAGGGCAAGCCGATCGACGAGCTCGACGTCTCGCGCGTCGCGGGCTCGTCGCTGACCAGCGGCGGCTTCAACGCCGCCGTCGACGACATCAAGGAGCAGGCCGCCGCCTGATCGCCGCACCATGGTGATCTGGCGATTCGACGCGATCGGCACGCGCTGGGAGATCGAGAGCGCGTCGCCGCTCCCTGCGGCCTCCCGCGCGGCGGTCGATGACGTGATCGCCCGCTTCGACCGCTCCTGGTCGCGGTTCCGCCCCGACTCCGACGTCTCCCGCCTCGCCGCGCACGGTGGGGCGATGGAGGCCGCAGACGCGGGGGCGATGTTCGACGCCTACCGCGAGCTCTGCGCCGCAACGGAGGGCGCGGTCAATCCGCTGGTCGGGGAGAGCCTGGCCGCGCTGGGATACGACGCGCACTACTCGCTCGCGCCCGGGGAGCCCGTCCCGGCGCCGACGGCCTGGGAGCGGGAGCTGACCTGGACCACCGCGAGCGCGGCGCTGCGGTCTCCGCGCACGATCGACGTGGGGGCCCTGGGCAAGGGGCGACTGGTCGACGTCGTGCTCGCCGCCCTGGCCGACGTCCCCGGCGACGTCGTGGTCGATGCCGGGGG